>JAAUSV010000244.1 GCA_012032525.1 Leptolyngbyaceae cyanobacterium SL_7_1 | reverse complement strand
GGTGTGGTCGTACTACTGTTGGTGGGGGGCGATCGGCTTTGGTTGGCTATCGACCCCCAGCAACGGGTCAGGGGGACGCAGTGGGCAAGCTCCCACCGCCGCCGTGTTTGTCTCCAGACAAGCCCCGGTGATGGTGTCATTGCTCTCCAACCCCGATCGGTTGGCAGCCCTGCGCCTCGCCAGGGTGTCTCCCGCCAAACGCCAACGGGCACGGGCGGAGCTAGAACAACTCAAACAAACCCTGCTGGGCGAGTTGACCTACGAACAGGACGTACAACCCTGGATCGGCAATGAAATCACTGCCGCTGTCACCAATGTCGATGTCGATCGCAACGGCGAAAACGGGCAACAACCCGGCTACCTCCTCGCCATTGCCACTAGAGATCCCCAGCGATCGCGAGAATTTCTCCAACTGTTTTGGCAGAAACGGGCGATCGCTGGCACCGATCTGGTGTTTGAACAGTATTCCGGGGTGCAGGTGATCTACGGCAAAGAGCGCCAGCGAATTGTCAAGCCACCCACCCCATCAAAAACCAATTCGACCAAACAAGCGGTTGATCAACCAGAGCCAAATTCCCCCGACACCCCCACCTTGGCAACGGCAGTCGTGGGCGATCGCTTCGTCCTCTTCGCCAACTACCCCAAGGTGCTGCGAGATGCGATTAACAACGTGCAAGCCACTGAGTTAAACCTCACCAGCATTGACGCCTATCAGCAGACCGTGCAGCGCTTGTCCAAGGAATCGATCGGATTAGTATTCAGTAATCTTGCTCCGTTGGGGGATTGGTTGGGCGGCGATCCGTCTCTACCATTTGACACCCTGTTATACCAACATCTAGGATTAGCCGTGGAGGTCGATCGCCAGGGTCTTGTGGCTCCAGCCCTGTTGACCGCCCCCAAAAATCAAATTCTCGCCGCTACAAAACTAACCGACGACCCCTTTCAAGCCTTGCAATTCATTCCAGCTAGCAGTTCCCTTGTAGCAGTTGGAGACGATCTACAAAGTGCCTGGACCAAAATTCAAACCGGGGTGGCAGGGGACGATCGCCTCGTCAAACTGGTCGAGCAACCATTTCTTGACTTGCAACAACGCTGGCAAATCGATGTCCCCAAGCAAGTATTTCCCTGGGTGCAGAGCGAATACGCCTTGGGCTTAGTCCCCGATGCCTCGCCCAAACCAGATTGGGTCTTCGTTGCCCGTCGATCGCCCGCCGCTGCCGAAGCAATTGCCGAATTCGATGCGATCGCCCAAAAACAGGGCTTGAGCACTGGCACACTCATGTTGGGCGATCGCCCAGTCTCGGCATGGACAAAACTTTCCACCACCAGCAGCCGCAGTCGCCGCCAAACCCCCACCCTCAGTCTCCAAACCGACGTGCAGGGGGTACACACCACGGTGGATGATTATGAAATTTTTGCCACCTCGATCGAAGCCATCAGCCAAGCCCTGAGTCCGGCTAACCAATCCCTGCTGGCGGCAGAACCCTTTCAACAGGCGATCGCCCCCTTCCACACCCCCCGCAATGGCTATTTCTACATCGATTGGGCAACGCTGAACCAGGTGATCAAACAACAACTGCCGATCGCCCGATTGCTAGAAGCCGTAGGACAACCCATCCTCAGCCACATTCGCTCCATCGCCATCACCAACTACGGCACGGAGGCAAATGGGCAATATGGGGCGATCGGGGTGCAATTGCAAGACCCGTAATCGTCCTACGGAATATCACCTTACTCGCCCCGCAACACCTGCCCCGCCGTCAGTTTCAAGTTTGGGAAGGTGGGTGAGACAACGGTTTGCTCCCCCCGAAACTGCTGAATCTCATACTCTCCACTGACCAGTGTGCAAATCGACAGGGTGGGTTGTTTGGGCTTCCCAATCTGTCGAATTCCGCCCAATCCCGCGTGGTCTACAATCCAATATTCGGCAATTCCCAGAACCGCGTAATCTTCAACTTTACGAGCATAGTCGTTTTGCCAGTTGCTACTAACTACTTCCGCTACAAATTTAATTGAACTACCCAACGTTAGAATCGATTGGGCAAGCCAAAGCGGTTCTTTGATCAATTCGTCTCGATCGACCACTACAACGTCTGGTCGAAACGCAGTCATCCCAAGATCAGTGGGACGTAATAACCCCCGTTGCAACACAAACCAAGGTAAGCCCATTGCCTCAATTTGAACACAGAGCTTTGCGGTAATCAGCGCTGCAACCTCTTCGTGCAGACCCGTTGGTTCCAAGTCAAACACCTCTCCATCGATCAGTTCGTAGCGGTTATCACCTCCATAGCGGGCAAGAAACTCGTCAACGCTGAGGGGATGGGGTTGGGTGGACTGGTCGATCGCAATGGTCATAGATCACTTAGCCCAATCGATGCTTTTAGCCTACCAGATCTATTCAGGGTGAGCCTGGGGTAGATTAAATCCCCAATCCTGATGCAGCCAGCATAGTTTGATATTGCAGCAAAATCACCCTTCTGGGTTCTGGTTTGCAGCCGTGATATCGGTCAGGATTTTTAGTATCTAGGTTTCTCAAGGGCAAGCCATCGGCATAACAACTCGATCGATCACTGATGAGTTTGTAGGGTTACTCCTACTAGCAGAGTTGTTGCGTCTACCTCCGCCCCCAGCCCCCAACTCAATGAGGAATTGCAATGGATCGTGAAACTGCTGCCCAGTTCAGTCCCTTTGGTGAAGCCGATTGCGAATCGGAAGTAAAGCTTTTGAAAACTGAATACAGTGAATACTTCTTTTATCACACCCGATTTAATCACTTAGCGCTGAATCCCGATGTGTATTTGATTGTCGGGCGGCGCGGTTCTGGGAAAACAGCCCTTTCCCAATTTTTCTCGTTTCAAAAGCGACTGCGAGGGGCGATCGCCATTGATGTCAACGAACCCGTGGTATTTGAACAGATTTTAGAACGCATTGCCACCAAAGCGGCTCACACCCGCGAGGTCGCCATTCCCGGCATCGTTAAGGTTTGGGAATTCGTGATTTGGATGGTGATTTTCGGGAATTGCAAGATCACGATCCACGGATTCGGGCGGCTTGTATTTTTGGCGATCGCACCGGAAAGCTCTCCAGCTTCATTCGCCACACCTTGAATGCCCTGCTGACCCACTACCTGCAAACCGATAATGATTTGTTAGGAGAACTGGAAACGTTGATCGCCGACAACCGAATTGCCGTTGGCAAAGCTGCCGTTTTGGAATTGGCACGACGGCAACCGATCATCGTGGCGATCGATACATTAGAGAACTACGCTGTGACCGACGATGGCATGATGCGGGCAACGGCGGCGTTAATTCAATGTGGTTCCGAGTTTAATCGCGAATTTGCCCGCAAAGGCATTCACCTAAAAATCCTAGCAATGGCAGAGATTTTTCCCTATCTAAAAGAAGAGATAGTGTTGAATACCCTAAAATTTGTCCGCAATGAAGTGCATTTGCACTGGCGACCAAAAGACTTGATGCGCCTAATTAGCTGGCGATTATATCACTACCTCAAGGCAACTGGGCGCTTGTCGCCGCTGTCTAGCCAGATCGATTGGGATAGCCACAGCGATGTGCTGAAGAAAATGTGGCATCCCTATTTTGGGGAAAATTTGCGCAATAGCCACGATCTGGTGGAGCTAACCTTTCCCTATGTGCTGCGTCACACCCAAATGCGTCCGCGCCAACTGATTGTGCTGTGTAATGCGATCGCCCACCGAGCCTTGCGCGAAGAAACCTTCCCCTGCTTTAAGCCAGAGTCGATCGTCTCAGCGGTACACGAGGGAGAAAATAGGCTGGCGGAGGAAGTGCTTAACTCCTACAGTTCTGTCTATCCCAAGGTGGGGCGAATCGTGGAAGCCTTGTCTGGGTTGCCCAATCTTTTCAAAGGCAATGAGTTGGACAAACGCGCCCGATTGACGGCGTCGGAATGGATACCGGGCGAATACTCTTCTTTCGGATTTCGCCAGCTTGTAGCGGAGTTGGGGATTGTGGGACGCGTGCGCCGTGTGAATGAACAAGCCGGATTTGTCGAAGCCGATTTTGAATACAGTCAAGAAGATCGCTTGCCACTGATGGTGACGGATTACTGCGTGATTCATCCCATGTTCTATCGCAAACTCAATGTGGCAGTCAATCGTCCGCTACGGGTTTACCCCTTCCCCGATCACGAAGAGTTCCGTGAGTTGGATTATGTGCCTGTGGGATAGGGGAGCGATCGCCCCTTACCCCCTCCTTTGTTACGCTCGAATCCCTTAACGAAACGCCTTTGCTGCCGCCAAAGGATTGGGATGGCGTCCCCCTCGATCGCCAGATCGGGAATTGGTTTCTCTGTACCAATGCAATAACTTTCATCCGGTTCCGCACCCACCCGCTGTTCTCGGTTACAAAACGTTGTAGGGTTTAACTATGACTCAAATTAAACAGCGATTTCAAAGCTTTGAGGAGTATCTGTCCTACGACGATGGCACAGAGACGTTGTATGAGCTGTTTAACGGAGAGTTGATTGAAGTACCGCCAGAGTCAGGGAAGAATGTTCAGATTGTCAATCGTCTTTTTCTTGCATTTGCCTTACTGATCGGGACAGACCGGGTTCGAGGACATGGACTGGAAGTGGAAGTCAGAGGAGAGCCAAGAAACCGTTATCCTGATTTGACGATTATTCGGGAGGAACACGTTCAGCAGTTGGCAAAGCGCAACACTGTTCGACTGTCAATGGCTCCTCCAGTTTTAGTGGTTGAGGTGGTGAGTCCGGGGGAGTTGCAGCACGATCGAGATTACACGGCAAAACGCATCCAGTATCAAGATTGCGGCATTCCTGAATACTGGATTATCGATCCGGAGGCGCAAACAATTCTGGTGTTGCAGTTGGTTGGTGAGACGTATGTTGAAGTCGGTCGGTTTGCAGGGGGCGATCGAGTAATTTCGCCGCAGTTTGAGCAGTTAGCGTTGGCAGTCGCACAAGTGATTGCAGTTTAATTGAAGTAATTCCAGTTGTATTGAAAACTCCTGCCGCCCAGACCCCCGGCTTTTTTAGGCAAAGCCGGGGGTCTTGAGTCAAGGGTTGTGAGTTGGGAATGGGGGGCGATCGCAGCAATGCATCATTGCTTTATTCTAAAGCAGCTAGAAAATCACAGAAGGCTTCGACATCTCGCTTAAACGCAGTAAAAGCGTTGGAGAGGTTTGCAGTGAGCGCAGCCACTCGGTGAGGTTGTAAATCAAAGCTATAGACATTTCTGACTACATGGCGAAAAGAGCGATATTCATCAATGATTTGGCGAGTTGCAGTTTGAATCACCGGGGGGCGGAGATTGGGCAATTCGGCTGACAGTTGTCGCAGCAAACGACGATGCCACTCTGTACCTGACGGCACGGTTTCATCAAATTGACGGGCAATTTCTTCTAAACATCGCTCAACCCCTGTGTAAAACCCATGCAAGTTGAGCGCCAATGTTCCAATGTAGTCTTCGTCTTGTGTAGCGTAATATTTCTGTAAAAGTCGCTGACTGCGATCGACCACCTGAGCCAAATCTTCCAACAATTGCTGCAACTGACCAACCAATGCAGCGTATCGAGGAATCACAACTCTACTCCTAATTGAATAACTGATAGAAGCGAAGGCTTCGCCAATTGCACCTCAATTAGATCGATCGAAAACTCAGGGTCAATGTCTAACAATTCGGCTAATGCCCGGTAATAATCTCCCTCCGGCAAGCCCCACACTGCTAAATCAACATCAGAATCAGCATGAACTTTGGTGGTGTCGAGCATCGACCCAAACAAAACAACTTGTGTAGCGCCCCACTGAGATTTGAGGAGCTGGGCAGCCTGTCGAGCGACTTGCATACCCCGTTGCTGTTTTTGCAGCTTTGCTTGTTGGTGTTGGTGCGATCGTTGCTCATGTCCAGCGCGATAATGAGCGATTTGATCCGGGGAAAGTGCCATCAGAGAGGGAGTTTGATTACGATCAATGCGACCATTTTAATGCAGCTACTGTTAACGGTAACAGATTTGACTATCGTTCCATTGCGATCGAACTCCTGCCGCCCAGACCTCCGACTTTTTTAGGAAAAGCCGGGGGTCTTTGGTCAAGTGTGGTGATTAGGGGGATGGGGGGGCGATCGCTTTTTAGCATCAGTTTCAGATCGGACGAACAGAGACAACTTGAATACTTTTTGTTCGATAAATTGATTTCTCAGGCTTTTCGTAGGTAAGCAGTTCTACTGCACCCACTGATACTGCCGCGGCAACATGTAGTGCATCCATTGCCCCCAAACCAAACTGAGCCGACTCTTGATAGGCTCCCTCAACTAGTTCTGCTATATCAGAAGCCCAATAGGTTACGGCGTTGAAGTAAATTTCGTAAAACTTAATTTCTGGTAAACGCTGATTGTAAATTGCTTTTGGCAAAACTTCCAACTTTAAGAATGAACTAGAGGCAAACTCTCGCTCTGAGTCCTGAAGAACCTGCAATGCTGCCGCCGCACCTGCGCCCGTACCTCGTGCCGCAGCAATCAGCACCCCTGCATCAACAAACGTACAAATCATCCTAACTCTTGATATCCTCCCCGTCGTTCTGCCAACTCTCGATCGACTTCCTCATCGCTGAGCAGGGGAGTACCAGAGGTTACAATTTGTTCACGAATTTGCTGTAGTTGTGTTCCTAATAAAGAGCCATGATCTTGTCTGACAATCGCCTCAGGAGACTGCCGATTTTGAAGAAATTCTACAAAGTCAACCACTTCCTGTTGCTTGTCAGGGGGAAGCGATCGCCATTTCTCCAACAAAATTTGTTCAGTCGTCATAACGTTGTTCCTAGTGTGAGGATTTGGACAATCTCTACTATCCAGCATAATTCGTCTAATTGCGATCGAACTCCTGCCGCCCAGACCCCCGGCTTTTCCTATCAAATAAAATACTAAACTCAGCAGTAGGAATCAGTTGCTGCAACACCTTAAGGTGAGCATCGGCATCGTTGCGGCGACGAAACCGAGCGATAATCAAAGTCTGAGCGTTGGGCAGGATGCGGACGATGCACCACGGATGAATTTGGTCACGGTAGGAACGCATGGGAAATCGGGCGATCGGGTGGGGCGATCGCAATTAGGGTTTATGGGCAGGGCGATCGACCCGTCGGACTGTGGCTACTGCATGGCAAGTAGAAATAAACAGTCACGGGACTGGTAAAAATCGCCTTAGATCGGTTTAATAGTGAAAAGTTGGGATAGCAAGTGCCAAGCGTTGCTTTACCTGCTATCTGAGCAATTCTTCCTCATAACTATAAACTGCTTATAGTTATGAGTCAACAGTTTATATAAGCAGTTTATAAAACTGTTGCGATGACCAACGAACCTTCCCTTGATAAAGAGTCTCCACTAAAGAAGCGCCGAGATGAACTGGGATTGACTCAGAGAGATATTGCCGTAGCGATCGATGTTTCAGTTCAAACCATCAGCAATTGGGAGACAGGGCGATTTAAGGAAGTGCGGCTGACGCTGCCCCAAGTGAAGGCGCTCTGTCGAGTGTTGAAGTGGGCGATCGATGATTTGCCAGATGATTTCAAACCGCTTGATTCTTAGCTTCAAAAGGTTCTGCAAGTAAGGGGAAGTCCTGCCGCCCCAGACCCCCGGCTTTTCCTAAAAAAGCCGGGGGTCTTTGATTAGGTGTTGTGAGCTGGGAATTGGGGAGCGAATTTCACATAATGAGTAGGATTGCAACTGTCTTGTGGGGTGGACATCTTGTCCGCCCAGTCTGAACGGGCAAGATGTCATAGGTGTCAAGTTAAGGCATCCGCCCAAATGTCAAGCGATTGAGCTTTGGTGCTTTGCTGTCGTCGGCGCACGGCTTTGACGAGTCCCATCGAGCGC
>JAAUSV010000243.1 GCA_012032525.1 Leptolyngbyaceae cyanobacterium SL_7_1 | reverse complement strand
TTCTGCAAACAGGTCGTGATCTTTGCTGCCAATTCTGGAGTGAGCTTGTTTTGCTGGGCGATCGCCTCCAGAATCGTTTTTGCGCTCCTCTAGCTCCGTCAGGTAGGTGTAGCGATCGAACAAATCCCGCAGTTGTGTTTCATCCATCTCCCCCGTCCGCTCTTTGCGATAGCGGGCGATGAAGGGCACCGTTGCCCCTTCGGCAAACAGTTCAAGGGCATTGCTCACCTGAAAGGGCTTCAGGTTTAGTTCATCTGCCAGCAGTTGGGGAATTAGCATCACGGTTCGTCAAGTCGGCTTTTCTAGGATAATCCGAGATGGCATGAATCGTGATTGAAACCCATGCTACTATGGCAAGCCAAGTCACGGAAACGTCCTTTGCCTTAAGTGGGTGTGCTCCTTCCTACACTATCTGCTCTGGCGATCGCTCCACTCCCTCTAATAACCACTCGTTGCGCAATTTTTCGATCGCCACTTCCTTTTGCTTTGCCTCAATCTCAATCCAGGGAACCGTTCGATAGGAACTTGGCATCAGGGTAATCAAATCACTATGACGAGGATCGCCAAACGACTCATTGCCATTGGAAATATGCACCAGTTGCCAGTCAGGGTTAGACCAGGTTTTGCGGGCAGCCTCCACCATTTCAGCCACACTGGGATCTTCGTACGTGGTTAGATGCTGATGAATCACATGGTGGTGAGCGTCAAACACCATCGCCACGCCCGTTGCCTGACAAATCGCAGAAATATCCCTGGCGCTGTAGGTGTGTTCGTCATTTTCCAGAGTCAGGCGATCGCGAATATTAGTGGGCAATGCTCGAATCACTTGAATCAGCCGATCGGCGCGATCGCCCTTCCCGCCATGAATGTTCATCAATGCCCACTGAGATTGGGGCAAACCCATCAAATCAAAAATCCACGCATGGGTTTTGAGGATTTTAATGCTGTTCTCAATCACATCGGGGCGATCGGAGTTGAGCACCACAAACTGATCTGGATGCAGAACTAACCGAATGCCTAATGTTGAGGCGCGATCGCCCACTTGCCGCAGTTCACCAGCAAATTCAGTCAATACAGCTTCCCCAACCGGGTCATCGGCAAAGGGAAACGTTCCAGAGATCAACCGATACAACCGAATCCCCTGAGCATGGCAAAACTCAACCGCCGCCGCTAGTCGTCGAAGGTTTTCTGCATATAGAGTGTGGAGCGATCGCCGTTGTTCTGCGGGTTCCAACTGCAACAACCGCTTGCGGGTCATGGTTTTGTAGCGCACCGCATCCGAGGTAGTGATGCACACTAACCCCAATTCCGGGAGCATGGTTGACCGCTCGTATGGGTTACTTCCTTGGTTTGCTTCTAATAAATCAACCAAAGTCTTCCTCTCAAACCTTCCTATCTGCACAGATTCACTGATTGGTAGTCCTAAACCCGTAAGGATTTTTGGTGGTGCGGGCACAGCCCGCACCACCAAAAATCCTTACTTAAATACCACCACCCACCGATTTAAGCAGAAATTTGTGGGCGATCGGCTCTCTCGTAGGGTGGGTTGCCATTAAAGTGCAACACCAGGTTTTGGTAAAGCAAACCCAGGTTTTGCAGATACAACCGATGGGTTTGCTCAGCCCACCCACTCGACTATTGATTTGCTCTGGGGGAACATAATATGCAAGGCTAACCCTGGAATCTCAGGAGAGTCTATGGATGTTCTGTGTCTTTTAGCAACGGCTGCTTTAACGAAAGCTGATCAACGGGACGTTTCATCAAAATCTTTGTGGTTAGTGCCTGAGCCAATGACGCAGCTTACCCCTGTCTACGAATTGGAGCGTCAGTCCATTAACGAATCATTCACTGTTGGGCAGGAGCAATGGAGTGCTGTAGAAGATCTAGAACCACTCCCTGATCCAAATTCTGAGCTAAATTCTGGTGTCGATTCCCATCAGGATGAAATGCCTCAATTTTCTCCTACCGTATCACTGGAAGGGAAAGTCATTTTAGCAATCAGCGGGATTGCTGGAGAAGATTTGGATGATGCGGTTGTTGTTTCAAGAAAGCATAGAACTCACCCTTGAGGCTAGTTTGACTGGAGAAGACTCCTTGGAAGTTGGACTGGAGAGTGGAAACGCGATCGATTCCCCTACAGATGCACTCACTCTGGAAGGACGCCTGGGTTTCCCTGCGGATACAGAGGACGATCGGGTTGAGCTAAACGAGCTGTCCTATGAATTTCCGGTGGGCGATCGCGCCAGCATCTACATTTCGACTACGGGGGATGACTTGGATGATTTCAATCCACTGCTTGGCAACAACAGTAATGGGGCGATTTCTGAATTTGGCAGCGAAAATCCAATTCATAGTTTGGGTGAAGATGTCGGACTGCAAATCAACTATGACTTGACGGATGAACTCAGCGCCAGTCTTGGCTATTTTAGCGATGAAACCGATCCTGAATCTGGAACTGGGTTCTTTAGCGGCAACTACAGCGCCTTTGCCCAACTCGGATTTGAACCAACCGACACCGTTTTGCTAGGACTCACTTACATCCATACTTACAACGATTCTAGTTTGGAGACTGATACAGGCAGTTTGCGATCGCAAATCGAGGTCGAGCGTCCAGTGATCGGTGATTCCTATGGGATTTCAGCGTTCTTTGCCCCCAGTTCTGGGGTTGCTCTTGGCGGCTGGGTCGGATGGACAAACGCCACGGTGCTGGGCTTAGGAGATGCGGATGTGTGGAACTATGCCCTTACCCTGACGTTGCCTGACCTGGGGGGAGAGGATCACTTGCTGGGCGTTGTCATTGGTCAGGAGCCTCGGTTAACCGGAACCAGCGGTTTTATGATCGACGATCGCAGGAGCGACCCAGATAGGTCTCTACACATTGAGGCGTTCTATAGCTACCCTGTATCTGACCATATCGCCGTTACACCCGGTTTAATTTGGATTACAGCCCCCAACCATGACCGTAACAATCCTGATATTTTTGTCTTTGCGGTCAGGACAACATTCAGGTTTTAGCCCCATTGGACTGAGGCTCGGTGTCGCGATCGAGCCGTGCGATGGCATTGTCTCTAAACCCTACTTAGGGTTTTACCCTGTACTGAGAGTTGATCCACACAATATCTTTACGGAAAGTTTTTGATATCTGTAAAATACAGCACATTGAGCCGGAGTGCTTGTTTCCGAGAATGGTAAGGTCTACCGTATTATTCCCTATCCGTATGAACCTCCGTACAAACCTTTTAATGCTATTGGGTGCATTCACCTGTCTGGAGTTAGCCGCTCAAACCGCCGAAGCGGCTCTGTTAATTAGTAACAGTGAAAGCGACAATATTTTAATTTTTGATGAAACTACGGGGGCGATCGCCGGTAATTTCACGACTCCGGGTCTCGGTGGTCTACGCTCCCCCGATGATTTAACCTTTGGACCAGATGACAATCTCTACGTTAGTGTCGGTGGCTCCAATAGCCTCAGCCTATTAGATCCAAACTATCCGCTAGACTCGGCTGTGCTACGCTTTAGCCCCCTTGGTGAATTTCTGGGTGTTGCAGCCTCTGGCAATGGGTTAACCCGTCCCTACGGCAATGCCTTTGGTCCTGATGGCAACCTATATGTGGCTAGTTTTCGCACCAATCAAATTCTCCGATTTGATGGCAAGACGGGGGCATTTCTAGATGTTTTTGCGTCAGACAACAATGGTGGCTTGGGCACATTGAATGGGTTGAACGGACCAAATGGGTTGTTGTTTGCACCAGATGGCAGTCTCTATGTGACAACAGAGGGAACCGTAAATCAGCCAGATGGCACCCTGGGGTTTACTTTTAAGAGCCAGGTGCTGCGTTATAGTTCTGAGCAGGTTGCTGGATTAGTGCCTACGACAACGCCAACGGTGTTGATTGACCAACCTGCTTTGTTGCCAGAAAGCCCTGGGTTTATCAGTTTGTTGGGGTTAGTGCTGGCTCCCGACAAACAAAGTCTGTATGTTAGCGATTTTGCGGGGGGTATCCGTCGCTATGACCTGGCAGGAACGTTGTTGGAAGTGCTATCTACCAACTATACGGGCACGACACCCAGCAGCAATTTTATTGGGAGTCTGACGTTTGGATCGGGCGCTACTAGCAATAATCTGTACGTCGCCGGATTTGAATTCTTGAATGAAAACCTCGGCTCCATCCTGACGTTTGATGGTGCTGTGGGTAGCCCAACTGCATTTACAGGCGGATTGTTTACCGATGCTCGGTTAAGTCGCCCAATTGGGATTACGGCGATTCCTACAGAGGCGGTGCCGGAGCCAACAATGATTCCGGGAATTGTGCTAGCTCTGGCAGGATTGGCGGCGACACGGTCCCGGCGGCGTTAGTCCCAGCGGAAGTTCTACGGGTGGATGGGGCGATCGCCCCATCCACCTATCCCCGCAATCGCTCCACAAACGCCTGATGCTCCGCCGCTGCCGTCCCCCTCTGCAACTCCGCCAAAACGTTGGCTAGATCGCCCTCCAACAATGCCTCCACCGCTAGCCATAGCCCTGGAAACACTTGACTTTGAACGATTCCCTCAGCATTTGGTTCTAACGCCACGTACTGATCATTTTGTAAGGTGAACCAGTCCAACTCATCATCATTTACCCGCCAAACCAGATATTCCTGCACTCCATTGCGGCGATAGACGTTGAGTTTGGCATTCATGTCGATCGACACGCTACTTGCTGCAATCTCCACAATCAACTCTGGTGCGCCCTCCACATAGCCATCGTCGCTAATTCGTGAGTTACCGCCAACTTCGGGTGCAATTCGCAGCAGCCCATCGGGTTGAGGTTCGTTATCGCGATCGAGTCTTACCGTTGCATTATCCCCAATGTCAACTCCCGGAGTTACAGCTTGATAGGCTAAAAGCCAACCCATGATCTGAGCATGAGGTCTACCATGATTCACAATTCGCACAGCAGCAGGCACGTAGACAACTCCTTCGATCAATTCAGCTTTCTTTAGCTCTGGCATCGCATCGTAGCGGCGCTCGAACTCATGGCGACTGAGGCGATCGCCATTCTCCAGCAACGGTACGGTCAAGGGCGGTTTTTTCGACATCGAAGGATCGCTAAGGTTAGGTCTATTCTAAAGGGACGGGAATAGCTTTGTGAAAGAATGGGAGTCTCAAATAAAAATCCAACAGGGTAATCAAACTAAAGGGGGTTCACTTGCTATGAAAATCAAAGCAATTGTCTGGCAGGAAGACGATGTGTGGTGTGGTTCAGTCCCAGCACTGCCCGGCTGCCACACATGGGGAGAGAGTTACGAACACTTGCTAGAAATGCTTGAAGAGGCAGTTCAAGGTTGGCTTGAAGTCGCCAGCCAATAATGAGCAGTTTGAGGAGATGCTTGAAAAGTTTGTGACTATTAAAGATGCCGTTGTATGAGCAAAATTTGCTTCTAGTTTTTATCAAAGTTTTATAGACTATAAAACGATTTATGTCCCTATTCCGTGAACTATATGCTACAGCAAATTTCACTTGAATAAACTACAAATATTTTTCCAGAAGCCTTGCGGAGCAAGGCTTCTGGAAAAATATTCAATCTCAATTAAGCGCAAAGCGCTGTAAGTTGTGCATAACGCAATTATCGTCGATTGAAACACTTATGGATTTACAGAAGCTAGTTGAGTTCGTTATTCCAGAGAGGGTCGAAGATCACAATCAAAAAACGACAGATTTTAAGCTTGCACTAGGGGCAACTGCTGGATTTTCATTAATTGGAGGTGCATTTCTGATTCTTGCTGGTGTTTTTCCAGCTTGTTACAGAAGACCTTGCTGGCTTTAGGGTTAGTAACGCTACTATTCTTGTTTTGCTTGGAGTTGCTGCTGTCTGGTTTACATTGACGAAAATAGGAGTAAAACAAACATCCATTAGCAGTCAACGTGATGATGATACGAATAAGTTAAGAGTTGATTAGTGTGGTCGCCAATCTCGCAGGGTGCATCGCCACACATAATTCCATTTCACTTATACAATGATGTACCTTTAACTTACCAAGCTAGATTAAACGATAGACTGGTAACAATTCGAGTGTTTAATCATTTTTATGAACTTTTCACCCGATCTCCAACAAGCGATCGAGCAGATTGCTTCAGATCAAGGCATGTCTTCAGAAGAATTTATCGTAAAAACTTTAATAGAAAAAATTAATAGCCTCAAGCAAGCTACATCACATTCCTCATTGCCTCAGACAGGACTAGAAGAGAAAGACGGAATTTTGGTTTTTAACACAGAGTCCCTCGACCACGTTGATTTCAATGGTCTGATTGCTCAGAGTCGTGAAGAAAGTGACTGGGAGCAATTGAAGTTGTGAAGCTTCTATTTGACACGTCTGTTATTGTTGCTGCCTCACTTCCAAAGCACCCAGGTCATACTCCTTGTTTCGATCAGTTACAAGCAGCAAAGGCAAAGCGAATTCAAGGATATTTCTCTACTCATAGTGTGGCAGAATTTTATTCCGTGATGACTCGGATGCCTAGCCAACCTCGGATGTCTCCGAAAGAGGCTTGGACTTTAATTAAGCAATATCTTCACTATTTAAACGCGATCCCTCTAGAGGTGGCAGATTATCTAGAAGCAGTTGCCCAGATGTCTATCCTAAACATTCCTGGAGGAGGAATTTTTGATGCTTTGATTGCTCAAGCTGCTTTCAAAGTTGGAGTAGATAGAATCTTGACACTTAATCCTAATCACTTCAATCGCTTGAGCGATGAGATTGCACAGATAATAGAGGTTCCTAAGTAGAGCGATTGCTACCATCGCAACTCCGCCATTCTCCAGCAACGGTACGATTAAGGGCGGTTTTTTCGACATCGAAGGATCGCTAGCTTTAGGTCTATTCTAAAGGGACGGTAACACCCCTGTGAAAAGGTGTAAATCCCGATCGAGCAAAAAGCGCAACGTTTTTAGAATTAAAGGTAGCTAAGCGATTAGCCACTACCACCCCTATTCAAACTCAAAACTCAAAACTATCTACTTCATCCTTCAGCCCTCATCCTTCATCCTTAAAAACCATGCAACCCACTAACCCCAATCAATTTACTGAAAAAGCCTGGGAGGCGATCGCTCGCACTCCCGATATTGCCAAGCAGGCGCAGCAACAGCAGATTGAAACAGAGCATTTGATGCGATCGCTGTTGGAGCAAGACGGGTTGACCATCAGCATTCTCAATAAGCTGGGGGTGAATGGTCAGCGTGTGCGGGAGTATACTGAGGAATTTATTAACCGTCAGCCCAAGGTGTCGGGCAATAGTACGTCGCCGACTTCGGTCTATCTGGGGCGATCGTGGATAGCTTGCTCGATCGGGCAGAGGCAGCGCGGAAGGAGTTTGGTGACGAATTCATTTCGATTGAGCATTTGCTGCTGGGTTACATTAAGGACGATCGCTTTGGTAAGGCATTATTAAATGAATTTAAACTAGACGAACGGAAGTTACGAGAAGCGATTACGCAAGTGCGAGGCAACCAGAAAGTGACCGATCAAAACCCGGAAGGGAAGTACGAATCGTTAGAAAAATATGGACGCGACCTGACGGAGATGGCGCGACAGGGCAAGCTTGACCCGGTGATCGGGCGAGATGACGAGATTCGCCGGACGATTCAAATCCTCTCACGGCGGACAAAGAATAACCCCGTGCTGATTGGCGAACCGGGCGTCGGTAAGACCGCCATTGCCGAAGGACTGGCACAGCGGATTGTCCAGGGAGATGTGCCGGAGTCGTTGCGCGATCGCAAGCTAATCGCCCTTGACATGGGGGCATTAATTGCCGGAGCCAAGTACCGGGGTGAATTTGAGGAACGCCTCAAAGCCGTGTTAAAAAGAAGTCACTGATTCCGGTGGCGGCA
>JAAUSV010000242.1 GCA_012032525.1 Leptolyngbyaceae cyanobacterium SL_7_1 | reverse complement strand
CTATTCCTTTGATGTCACCTCGCAAAGCTATACCGGATTGGTGGGCTTTTATCCCTTGGATCAGCCCAGCCACGCCATTGGCGATTTCACCGCCATCAACGACACCGAGTTTTTGGTGATTGAGCGCGACAATGGGCAAGCAGAGGCTGCCAAGTTCAAGAAAATCTTCAAGGTAGACTTCTCGCAACCAGACAGCGATGGCTTTTGCAGAAAACCGAAGTGGTCGATCTGTTGGATATTGTCGATCCCGCCGACTTAAATGGAGACGGCAGCACTACCTTTGATTTCCCCTTTGTGACGATCGAAGATGTGTTGGTGATCGATGAGAAGACGATTTTGGTTGCCAATGACAACAACTATCCCTTCTCAGAGGGGCGTCCTCCAGCGATCGACAACAACGAAATCATCCTGTTGAATGTGGCAGAACCGCTCAACCTCGACCCCCGATTGGGGATTGAGGCGTTCGATCGCCCCATCATCCAGGGCACCCCCGCCGATGAAACTCTGATCGGAGAGGATGACCAAGCCGACTTCCTGTTTGGTGGCGGCGGCGATGATGTGATTGCGGGTGGTTTGGAGGACGACTACATCGACGGAGAAGGTGACAACGACATTCTGCGCGGCGATGAAAACCGATTGCCAGCCAGAAGCAACCTCGGCGGCGATGATCTGATCTACGGCGGCAACGGCGACGATCGCATCGGTGGCAAAGGGGGCGATGACATCCTCTATGGCGATGCGGGCAACGATGCCCTCTGGGGCGACAGCGGCGACGACATCCTCTGGGGTGGCAGCGGCAACGATGCCCTAGTCGGCGGCAAGGGTAGGGATACCTTTGTCTTGGTGGCGGGCGATGGCGTCGATACCATCCGCGATTTTAAGATCGGTGAAGACTTCCTCGGTCTGGCGTCGGGCTTGACGGTGGAGCAACTGTCGATCGAGCAAACGGGCACCACCACTGTGCTGGGGTTGAATGACACCACCCTGGCGATGCTCAGGGGTGTGCAGGCAGAGGCGTTGATCAGCGCAGCGTCTACAACGTTTGTGTCGGTGTAGATGGGATTAGGCTGGGGGCGATCGTCCCCCAGCTTTTTTGTGGAGTGTGTGCCTCTCCTCGAAAGAGATTCACAGAATTCTAATTTGTTACTTAATCACCTCTTAAGCTCCGATCAGCAACGGTTCAGATTGGTCAAGCATTATAGAACTCAAGTCAAGCAAATAGCGCCATCCCCACTTCGTTAAATGCGCTAATTCACTTAACTTAAACACCCTATCTGATCGGAGAATTGATTATGAAACGTCTAATGCTGGCAGGTTTATCGGTTTTGGTTATGGCAACGGTTGTGGTTCCATTTGCCAGTAACAGTCTGGCAGCGGGCACCCGCACTTGTAATGGTGAGTCGCTCCGCTTTTGCACAGGCAATGGTCGCTAACTAATTGAGGCAACGCTTGACCGTTCCTCTATAGACTGAATTAACTGAATTGTTCCTTGAATGATTCGATCGCTCTGTACTCCAGCAGAGCGATCGTTTTCTGTTTCGACTAGATAGTGGTTTGGGCTACTGGGTTTGGGCTATTGCTTCTTGGCTACTGGGGTTGACCGGGTTTTTAAAGTTTCCAATTGGTGCTTTACCTGATCGATCGCCCCACGATTGCCGATTTGGGCATAGAGCTGACTGGCTTCGACCAAATGACCCACCGCCTCCCGATCGCGCCGCAGATTTGCCAGCACCAACCCTAGATTGTGGTGTGCCTCCGCCACCGATCGATCCAATTGAATCGACTGCTGGAAACAGGTTGCCGCCGCCTGGTACTCCCGCCCTTGAAACGCCGCATACCCTTGCTGAAACCACTGGGTCGCTTCAGTTTCAATGGTGGGTGTGCTAGGGGCTGGGGTATCGGTGGCGGGTGTATCAGTCGCGATCGCCACAGGCTGCTCAAACAACACCGTCACACTCCCCGCCCCAACGTACGCCCAAACCATTCAGCCCCCACCCCCGATCGCCAAAATCACCATCAGGACAATAACCCAGGTAAGAAAATGAGTGAATTCCATAGAATAAGCCACTAGCCATCAGCCATCAGCCAACACCATACCACTCCCCTCCCCTTCCGCTTCCGTCCTCCTGTTCCCTCCTTCATCCTTCCAACGCCCTCAACACCTCCTGGTCAATCTCCGCCAACAGACTCTCCTCACCGGAGTAGAACCCGAGGGGTGTAGGCGCGGGATTGAATACCCTGTTGCATCGATTCGCAGATTTGCCAGTCCTGTCGGTTGACCATATCCCAAAATGGGCGATCGCGGTGGGGTCGAAATCGGGTTGGGCGATCGTCTCTGGGGCAAATAGCCAATCGGCAGAGGACACGGGTTTGGTTGGGGCTTTGGGGTTCGAGGCGATGCAGCATCACAAAGTCGGGCTGCAAACTCAGCAGGGAGGTTGGGGAAGATGAAGTAGTAGTAGGCGCGGTGTAAGTCTGCGTCGGCAACAGTTCCTAGGGGAGGCGTGGTGCGATCGCCCGTCAAGCTCAAGCTGGTGTAGGGCGGGTCGATGGACATGGGACCCCCCAAAAAGGGACCGCGAAATAGATCGTTGGCGCTGCTGCTCGACACCGACATCTTTTGCAGTTCCGGGTGGACGGTGGGGCAATGGTAGCACTCGGAGTAGTTTTGGGCGATCAGCTTCCAGTTGGTGTGTAGGGTATATTCGATCTGATGGGCGCTGTGTAGTTGCGGCAGGTTCCAAGCGGTGAAGCGATCGAGCAGGGGGGCAAAGGCAGTGGATAGGGGTTGGGGGTGGGGGCGAGGTTGACAAACAGTCCGCCTTCCCAGAGGGCGGTTTCCACAGGCTGTAAGGGGAAATCTTCGCGGCGAAACCCTTCGATCGCCTGCATAAACGGAGCCGAGAGCAACTGTCCATCTAAGCCAAAGCTCCAAGCGTGGTAGGGACAGCGAATCGTTCCCGCCAAGTGTCCGCTCGGTTCCAGGCACAACCGCGTTCCCCGGTGGCGACAGAGATTGTAGAACGATCGCACGTCTCCCTGGCGATCGCGCAGCAGGATGAGCTGCTCTGTTCCCACGGTGCGGACGATGTAGTCGCCGGGCTGGGGAATTTCCTCCTGTCGTCCAACAAATACCCAGCGGCGATAGAAAATGCGTTCTAGCTCCTGGGCAAAAATTTCTTGGCAGGTGTAGTAGGGGGCGGGGAGGGTCATGGCTCCTGGACGGAGCGTGGTTGCGGTTTTATAGAAAGTCGTCATGCCAACCGAGTCAATGGAATCACTACTCTAGGATCATACGGGGTTTGTCGCGGGCACGTTGTGTCGAGTAATTCTGAACCGGACATCAGCTACATCATTGCTTAATCAATAAAAAGTCATTCCTTCAAATTTCTTTCCTGATTTAATCTGCCTAGGGATGGAGAAAAGAGTGGTAGATGCACCCTGATTTAGAACCCCGGCTTCGGTCGGGGTTTTTCTTTTTCTGCCCTGGTGCCTTTGGGCTGGCGTCTCTGAGTTGGCGTCTCTGGGTTGGCGTCAGTTGTGTCAAAGACGCCAGCAAATGATTTAGGATCGCTATAGTGTTGGGATTATCTTTAGGATTGAGCGATCGTGACCGACTCCGACCTTGCCGCTGAACTGTTGCCAGAACCGCCCCGATTGTCGCGGACTCCGCTCCATCCGCTGCATTTGGAGCTAAAATCGCGGATTGTGCCGTTTTCAGGCTGGGAGATGCCCGTGCAGTATGGCGGCATTAGCCTGGAGCATCAGGCGGTGCGGCAGCAGGCAGGAATGTTTGATATCTCCCACATGGGCAAGTTTCGGCTGAGTGGGGTGGATTTGATCGAACAACTCCAGCGGTTGGTGCCGTCGGATCTGAGTCGGCTCCAGCCAGGGCAGGCGCAATATACGGTGTTGCTCAACCCCGATGGGGGCATTCTCGATGATCTGATTATCTATTTCCAGGGAACCAATGCCGTTGGCGAACAGCAGATCACCACGATCGTCAATGCTGCGACAACGGTGAAGGATCTGGCATGGCTGACGGCTCAACTGCATGGTAATACGGTGAAGCTGGTTGATTTATCCTTAACGCAGGCGTTGATTGCGGTGCAGGGTCCAGCGGCGATCGCCACCCTCCAACCCCTTGCCTCTCTCGATCTACGGTCGATTCCCCGCTTTGGTCATACCCAGGGGAAGTTGCTCGATCGCCCGGCGTTTTTGGCGCGAACGGGGTACACGGGTGAGGATGGGTTTGAAATTATGCTTGATCCAGACAGTGCAACGGAGTTGTGGCGATCGCTTTTAGCCGCAGGCGTGGTGCCCTGTGGGTTGGGTGCCCGCGACACCCTGCGGCTGGAAGCAGCCATGGCGTTGTATGGGCAGGATATTGACGAAACCATTACCCCGCTGGAGGCGGGGCTGGGGTGGTTGGTGCATTGGGACAAGGCAACTGACTATATTGGGCGATCGGCATTGCAGCAGCAAAAACAGGCGGGAGTGCAGAAGCGCTTGGTGGGGCTGCAAATGCAGGGTCGCCACATTGCCCGGCACCACTACCCGGTGCTCGCCCAAGGGGAGACGGTGGGTATGGTGACGAGTGGCACGCTGTCGCCCACGCTGGGACAGGCGATCGCCCTTGCCTATGTTCCCCCGGCATTGTCAAAGCCGGGTCAAGCCCTCGCGGTGGAGATTCGCGGCAAGGCATGTGCGGCGATCGTGGTCAAGCGTCCTTTCTATAAAAGTCCTGATTTGCAGTCCTAATTGGCTTTAGTGAGACTGTTGTATGAATCCTCTGACTCTCACCTTACACCCGACTATCGTACTATTAAAATCGCGACTCAGTTGGAACTGTGGGCAAGTCAAACGAATCTGGGAGTCAGTTTTACCAGGATTTGTATTGAACCTTGCTGAAATTTTTTCGGCTAGCCCTTTGCCGGAGTAGAGCTGCGATCGCGGCGGCGTTTGGCGGTTTGGGGCGATCGCCCATTGGTTGTGTTTTTCGGTTCTGTTGGCTCGTGGGCGATGGGAATGGTGAAGTGAAACTGGCTGCCTTGGTCGCGCCCAGCGGACTCTGCCCAGATTTGTCCACCCAAGCCACGCACCACCTGCCGACAGATGGCAAGCCCCAAGCCCGTGCCGCCAGCGGTGCGTCGGAGGGCACCTTCTTCCTGGTAGAAGCGATCAAACACGGCTTCTAGGCGGTTGGGTTCGATGCCCCGCCCAGTGTCGGCGATCGTCACTTCCAGCATGGCTCCACCGTTAGGCTTTGCCTCAATCACCACTTGCCCCTCCGGTTCTGTAAATTTGCAAGCGTTGTCGAGCAATTTGGATAATACTTCCACCAGCCATTCTCCGTCGGCTCTGACCAGGGGCAACTCGCCGGGGACGTGGGTGTTGATGGCAGGCAGTTTGGCGACCTGCCGGGTGCGGATGCTGCTGAGGGCAAGATCGATGCATTCACTCAGGGCTAGGGGTTCTAGATGCCACTGCACCCGACCGCTCTCTAGGCGAGACAGGGTAATAAAGTCTTGGATCAGGTTGCGCATGCGCTCGGCGTCGGTCATTGCCGTGTCGAGCATGACTTGCCGCAACTCTAAGGGCATATCCGGTTCACTGGCGAGGCTTTCGATGCAGACCTGGATGGTGGAGAGGGGGGTGCGCAACTCATGTCCGGTGATAGCAATCAGGTTGCTACGGGCACGTTCTAAGGCTTCTAATTGCTGGTTCAAATCCTCCAAGTTGGCGTAGGACTCGGCTTGGATCAGGGCTACCCCCAGTTGGGCGGCGATCGCCTCTACCATGGTCAACTCGTCCCGCGTCCACTGATGGGCAGCGTTGCAGGTGTGCAGCTCCACCATGCCCAATAGCCGCTCTTGATACAACACGGGGACGAGTAACCAGGAGCGAATTTGCCACTGTTGGATCAAGGGTTGTAGCGGGGTCAGCTCGGTGGCGGGTTGTTGGGTATCGGTGAGGGCGATCGACTCGTGCCGCTCCACCACCGCTTGAAACAGGGAATTGCCACTCAGTTGCCACGATTGCCCCGCCAACGAAGGCAGATCGGGGTTTGCCAGAAACTCGTGCTCAATGATCGTGCGGGTGTCGGTGGCTTTGCAGCGATAGATCAGACATCGACACACCGCCATTGCCTGCCCCAACTCCGTCACCGCCACCCGAAAGATTTCCTCTGGCTTGAGCGATCGGCGAATAGCGGCGGTAATGGAGTTGACCAACCGCTCTCGGCGGTTTTGGGCAGAAATCGATCGGTAGGCTTTGAGTAGCTTGTATTGCCCTGCTTGCAGGTAGGTCACCAACCGCTGGGCAAAGGGATCGGCGTCGGCATCATGCCAGTCTGCCCCATCGTGATCCAGAAGCTGGGCGTGGACGGTGGCAATTTTTTCGGTGAGTTCGGGGCGATAGATCTGAATGCGATCGAGCAGAATTTTGGCAGCGGTTTGGCAGACCTGGCGATCGAAGGTCCAAATGCCCTCAAAGCGGCGGGATTGATCCATGGTTGGCAGGTCTTCTGCTTCGCTGGGGCTGATTTGGCGCTCTCGGCAGATCAGACAGGAGGCAAACTGGTTGCCAATCACCACCAAATGCCACTCCTGACTGAGGGCATCGTCGGGGTCAAAGGCGATCGTCTCGTATTTGTCGGAGCGGCTTGTAAAGCTGGTTTCTGGAGCTGCCAATACATAAACTTGGGGCGTTAGCTCAGCAATCCGGACGTAGCGATGGGCTTCTTGACGATAAAACCGCTCCCGCTGAAAGCTGGCAATCACCAACAACTGCCCCGCCTCACTCGCCAACACCTGATCTTCCATAGCGTGGGAGAGCGCTGTCAACGACGATTTGAAGTAGAGCTGGGTGTGAAGATGGGGGAGCGCTTCTAGCAACTGGGTCAGGACGGACGTTGAAAGATTCATGAATTACTCGTATCGTTCAATCCTGGTTAGGGGTTAACCAGCCGCTAATGACAAGTTAACCAGCCAACTTGAGTCCAACATTCCTATTCTCGGATAAAACCGCCAGGCTTGAAGCAATCTTTGAATAAAAGAAACAGAAAAGTTGAGAATCAAGGGTGGAGTGGCAATGCCACTGCTCCGCTTTGTGAAATTTCTATAGGGCTACGATTCCCCTAGCCCGCTTTTCGCAATGCCAACTCCTGCGCCTGCTCATCCCACTCAACGGAATTGGCATAGATCGCTAGTTCGGCTCGATTTCTAAAGTTTAATCGGGTAAACAATCGCGTCACGTAGGTTTTTACAGTTCCTTCAGAGATAAATAATTGCTGGGCAATTTCACCGTTCATGGCTCCTTTGCCAATTAGTTGCAGCACATCCCGTTCGCGGGCAGAGAGTTCGGCGATCGACGGCAGATCGGCATCGAACCGCAGCATTGATCGCCGTGCCTGCTCGACAATCTTTTCCAACAATCCGGGGGCAAGTTGGCTATACCCCCGATGGATCAACCGAATCGACTCGGCTAAATCCTCTGCCACCATATCCTTAAGCAGATAGCCCGTTGCCCCAGCAGCGAGCGCGTCCATCACCGCTTGAGCCTGATTTGTACTACTGAGGATCACCACTTTGACGGTGGGAAACCGTTGTGTAATTAGGCGGGTGGTGTCTTTGCCGTCTAGGACTGGCATGCAAATATCGATCAACACCACATCGGGGTGCACCTGCTCAATCTGCTCGATCGCCGTTCTGCCATTGTCGGCAGTGCCCACAACGTCGAGATCGGATTCATTGCTCAACAGGGCTTTGATGCCATGGCGAACCAGGCTTTGATCGTCTACCAACAACACACGAATCATGTCATCACCTCCGATGGAAGAACAGGATCAAGATTAGTCGGGCTTGGTTGCCGCCACGGGGGGCTTTTGGCTGGGG
>JAAUSV010000241.1 GCA_012032525.1 Leptolyngbyaceae cyanobacterium SL_7_1 | reverse complement strand
CGAAAGTGCCGCATCGACACGGTGAGTCCGGGACGCCAATCACTACACACCCACAACGTGATTGCCCCAACCGATTCAAACACAAACTGCTGAGCGACTAAACTCCACACCCCAAACCCAAGGAACGCCATTAGCACCCCCACTGCGCCTCCCATGAATGTTGCCAGGATTTTGCGGGCAGCGATCGCTTTGTAGTTAAACTTGCGTTCAAGGCTGGCTTGTTGGACGCGGGCGAGGGCAATGATGATCAGCAGGGGCGAGACCCAGCGAATGATCGGGGTGAGCGCCGCTTGGCCAAACAACTCAGCGATCCAACTAGCGCTAAATATTCCGATTCCTGCCAAAAGAGTCCCACTAACCAGCGTTAGCCAAAAGGCGGTATTGAGGTGTTCGGGTTCGAGGTCTTCGCGCTGAATGATGGCTTGGCTAAACCCTTGCTCTAACAGCAGTTGCATAAACAAAAGGAAGACATTTGCCAATGCCACCAGACCGAAGGCTTCTGGGGTCAGAAGACGAGCAAGCAAAAAGAAAACTAGTAAAGAACCAACCTGACTACCCCAATTCTGAATAGCAGACCAGGCTACTCCTTTGATCGCTTTCTGTTTAATACTCATCTCAACGTCCTACTCTAAACAACATCCACCCCAGAAAAATTTGGCAAGGTGCGGTACGGCAGTGCAACAGGTAGGTTGGGTTGAACAAGGTGAAACCCAACGCTCTTAAGACTGGTTGGGTTTCGTTAACACTCAACCCAACCTACAAATTTAGACTTGTCTAACCACTACGGAATTTGTTCAACGACCTGTTCACGTGGGTCTGCTGAGGGTTGAACCCGATGGTTGAGGGAAAGATGCCGATGCGATTGGTTTAGAACCACTGATGTGACGTTGTTGAATCCGAGCATGGCGATCGGTCAAGTACTGATTCATCAGTGTCTCCAACTTGTACAGCACCTTGGTGAGCACACCGCTGCCACGCCCAAAGGTGATCCGCCGGATAAAGGGTTGAATGATGGTTGCCCGTCGCCGCCAGCCCAATTTTTTGTACTTGCTCTTGAAATAGCCGTCCTCCGCCAGATCCCACTTATCGCGAAAATGATGGAGACTCCCCAACGTCCAAGCATTGCTCCAACGCAGCATATAGTAATGCAAATCGCTCCACTCTAAGGGTGGTCCAGGAACGTAGGTGACTAGGCAAGCGGGTTCAAAATAAACCGTGCCTCCTGCCTCACGTACACTCATACAAAAGTCTAGATGCTCCTTGGTGTTGAGCATTTTTTCGTCTAAACAACCAAGGCGATCGAAGACCTCAGTTCGCACCAAAACGCAGTGAAACTCCGCCAACTCAGTTTCGTGGCGTTCGATATGGGGGCGGATTTCAGTCACCTGATGTCCTTGCTTGTACATCTTTTCGCGCAACCGTCGTCTGCCATTGATATCCAAGAAGACATGGGATTCTCCCCCGGCAAAATGGATTTCTTCATGAATAGGTTCGTGCTGACACATCATTGGTCCAACAACCGCTGCATTGGTCTCCTCAGCGCAGTCTACCAGTGCTTCTAGCCATCCTGGAGACACCACGACATCGTTATCGACAAACACGACGTACTTGGTGTTGGCTTGAGCTAACCCGATATTTCTAGCTTGGTTGGGATAGAGGTAGTAGTCTGTCCGAATCAGCTTGAACTGTTTTGCTTTTGCCTGCTCCTGCAAGTAACAACGAACATTCTTGGGGGAATTGCCATCCACATACACCAACTCAAACGGCAGGGTCGCATGGTCGTAGATACTTTCTAAGGACTGTTGAGTACAGCTAAAGCGTTCACGGGGAACAACAACGATCGTGACCGATGGAACTGTTCCTAAAGATGTCTCGTTCATGGAGTCTTGCGTGATGGTTTGTGTCATGGTGATTGGGTGAATTGATAGTGAGTTTTTTTAAGAGCGATCGTCAGCCAATGACAGGCTGCTGATTAATCGCAGTAGGGCTAGGACTAGAAGGACGTTTGGCGTGGTGCAACCCTTGGTAAACCTCGACTAGTCGATCGTTGAGGGTGTGTAAGTTGTATTGATTTTCGACCGTTGCCCGACCTGCCCGACCCATCTCCTGCCACCGTTGCGGATGTTGAATTAGATAATCCAATCGATCGACCAAGGCATCCACATCTCGTTCAGGTACTAAAAAGCCGTTTACACCATCTTCGATTAGCTCAGGAATGCCACCATGCTGAGTGCTAATGGTGGGTAAACCCATTGCCATTGCTTCTTTTAGAACATTGACAGGGGCATCCTGGTTGCCATCCTGGGCGGTGATACTTGGGGCGACAAACAGGTCGGTTTCACGCAGGATCTCAGCCATTTCCTGCTCATTTTTCCAGCCCAACAGATGCACAGACTGATTCACGCCTAATTGATCAATCAAGGCTTGCAGAGAGGGCTTGAGTACGCCGTCGCCAATGATGTTGTATTGCAAAGTGGGGTAAGCCTCCAGCAGTTTTGCCACCGCTTGGATCACGTATTCAATTCCCTTCTTTTCAACCAATCGTCCCGTGGTGGCAATCCGCACCCCTCGGTTTAGATCAACGTGACGAGCGGTAAAGGGAAACTTACTGGCGTCTAATCCCGATCGATGCACAATAATGCTATCTGGGCTACAGCCTAATTGAATAGCGCGTTGGCGAAAGAATTCGCAGTTTGCCAGAAAGAAATCGCCTTCCTGAAACAACTGCTGGTAAACCCGATCGCCCTTCTCTCGCACGTAGGTACTGATGTCGTACCCCCGAAATGTAGTCACTAGTTTGGGGCGGGGATGAATTAATTTAGAAAAAGCAATTCCACAAAAGCCTTGCGTGCCAAATTGACAATGAACAACGTCGTATACAGGGTTATCGAGTAGGGCGATCGCCGGGTAGACCAGGCGAAAATTTAGTACGCGCCAGCCATAGCGCAATGGGTTGAGCGATCGCAAAAACAGCACAGGATTGCGGTGAAAGTGTTTAATCAACAACCCCATGCCCCCCAGAATTCGTGGGATTGCTGCTTCCGGAATGTCGGGTAAGCGATAGGTGCGTTCCAGAAGGCGATATTTTTTTACATCGGGATGTACCTTACTGGTGTCATGAATTCTATTGGTGTAAACGTCCACCTCATGACCCCGCTCAATTAAACCAGTGGCTTGATTGAGAATAAAAGTTTCTGATAATAAGGGAAAATCGTGTACTAAAAAAGCAATACGCATGGTTAACTCCTACAGATCACGGCTGGCTTGCGTAATGACTAACTGCGACGAGATTTTCCGCCAAACTTTAGACGTATCTTTTCAAATGCACTGATGTATTTCATTAAAATAATCAGTCCTATAACTTTTAGTTTTTTATCCAATGGCTGTAGACGCTGATCTTGAATTGTCTCTGTGATGGAATGTCCCAGATGGAAGATCAGATCGTCAGCAATAAATT
Organism: Leptolyngbyaceae cyanobacterium SL_7_1; assembly: GCA_012032525.1. Lineage (GTDB taxonomy): Bacteria > Cyanobacteriota > Cyanobacteriia > Elainellales > Elainellaceae > JAAUSV01. Next base: position 4,465 of record JAAUSV010000241.1, on the reverse strand, counting down.
TGAGAAACCGTTTGTTGCGCTTCCAGACAGAACTTTCTTGTTTGATGTGCAAATCGTAAGCGCCTCCTGCCAACCGAATTGCACGAGACAATAACTCGTCAAAGGAATAGCGAGCGGGGTGTCCTACACACGCATCCTCTGCATAGATTTGTTCATACCCAGAGCTAAACACGCGCTTGCCCCATTCCAAATCACCGTGGGACTTGATCTGGGCTTTGAATCCACCGACATGATCGATCACCCGTTTCCAAGTAAATACATTGGCGGTTGCCCCTGCTCTGCGCTTTTCGAGAAATTCTCGTTGGGGAAATCCCATTGTCACGCCGTCATAAAACTCGATCGCTGTAAACTGTTTGGGATCTTTAAAGAAAATATCAATCTTGCCTGCAACCAAACCACACCCTGGATTGTTCACCAAATAGCTCACCCCCTTCTCTAGCCAGTTGGGGGTGGGCACACAATCGGCATCCGTAAACGCGATGATTTCTCCTTTTGCCACTGAAATTCCTTGATTTCGAGCGGCGTAGGAACCAGGTGTGAGTTCTTGAGTGGCGATCGCATGGTTAAAGGTGGCAGCGATCGCCGCAATATTTTCTGATGGATCAGAGCCATTATCCACGACGATGACTTCGTAGCGATCGGCTTTATAGGTTTGTTGCTCTAGCGCAGTCAAACAAATTTGCAGGTGCTCAACATCGTTGTAAACGGGAACAATTACTGAGACAAAGGGTTCAGTTATTCTAGCCTTTGGTATCGTGTTAGCTTGTTCTACTTGAATGTTCATCTCTAGATGATTACGATTACAAAATGGAGTATTGACGCTGCACCTAGAAGTTATTTCTGCTATTTGTAGTTTAACTAGTCGGAATCAGGGCTTACCGTCAAACATCCCCTGCTTGTAAAAGATTTATTCTCTTATCTAGACTCCAAGAAGTTTCCTGTTAATATATTTTCTGCTAGAAGAATGAAGACTGGGTAGTAGGAAATGAGCAATGCCATGTCCCTACAAAATTGGTTGGTTTACTTGGAAGTATTGATAGATGAACGGCTAGTTTCTTGTCGGTAATAAAAAAATGTTAGTGCCCAGAGTCCTACCATCAACAATCCATCCGTTGCAAGACTAGCCCAGGCAGCACCACGCCAAGAATACAGGGGAATCAACCACAAATTCAGCCCCACGTTCAACCCCGCTGCACCCGCTTGCAGGGCACTGCGTGCTCCTTGCAATCCTGCTCCAGTCAAGGTGTCCGCCGCAAAAAACTGAATTGCCTTAAACAAAATAATTGGGGCTAACCAATGTAGCGCCTCCACCGAGGTCGTATATTCCTCGCCCAAGATGAAGGGGGTCAAGGGAGCACAGAGCCACAAGCCAACGGCAGCCAGCACCCCGTAGCCACTCGCTACAGGCACAATGCGTTTGGCAAAGGCAAGGCTACCCCGAATGCCCACGGCTCCTTTTCTAAAGAAGTGGGCATAGGTCGCACCGAGGAGGGAAACAATTGGAATCATTGCCACCTCAATAATCCGATAGGCAGCCCCATAAATCCCTGTAGCTGACAGGGTTGATATGGATGCCAGCATGGTTTTATCAATATCGTTGTAGATGGTTTGGGAGGACAACCCAACGGAGAAATAAAATCCCTGGATGATTTCAGATTTCATTAGCGCCAAATTGGGTTGGGGCGTTCCTAGAGCGCGGCAAACCAAGATGAGACTGATTAGGGCAGTGGTGAAGCGGCTAATTAGATAGAGGACTCCCCAAGCGATCGCCGAGGGAGATGGAAAAAATACCAACAGACACAGTGCGGCTATTAATCCATTCACACTCAGCAAAATATTGATTTGCGCATCCAACCCCAGCCGATCGGTTGCCATAAATGATTTGATGGCAGCCTCGTGGACTCTCGCAAAAATTAATTCCGCCAATCCGATCGACAATAGCAAAATCCCCGGAAACTGATTGGGTAGAACAAATTGATTAATCAGCAAAATTGCGATTAAAAACAACGTTCCTAGGACACCCGTAATCCACAGCGTATTTCCCCAGAATTGTCTAAACACAGTTTGATCGCGGGCGACGTGCTTCATTAAGATGTGGGGTGCTCCCCAGTTGGCAAATGGCACGAGCAACTTAATCAACGCCATTACCCCAACAAACAACCCGTATTGCTCCGCTCCCAACGATCGAGCGATGATCAAGAAGTAAGCCGATTGCAAAAATAAACTGGACACGCGGGATGCTAGTTTCCAAAACGTGCCACGAACGATAGGACGTTGAAGGGCGCGTTTGATGCGCGTTTGCAGGTGGCTTACGTTTAGCATCTTCCATCCAATAGCGTTGTTAGTAGCGGTGATCTTTTTAGGACATTCAGGCTACAGCCCCAGCTCGCTAGTCAACGAGAAGTGGGGTAGTAGCCACTGCTTTGGTGGTTGAAGGGGTTGATTCTGGAAGTCGAACGACTCGTTGCGTTGGCATAAACAGTGTTAATGACACCGTGACGTAAATCACCCAAAAAAGATTGTTGGATTTGAGCAGGGCTTGCTCTGTAATATTCGACAGGATGATGTAAATCAGGTACGTCAAGGGCCAGATGAAATCAACTGTTGCAGTCGCCCGCACTTTGACAATGCTTCTGACAACGTTGATGCCATAGCCCACTAAAAAAATCGTTAAACCAACCAACCCCAGATGCAGTGTCAATTCAATGAACCCATTGTGGGCATCGGGGGCGGGCCATTTAACCGCTCGCCAGATGTAGGCGGAGGGTCCATCCATGCCATCCCAAAATGCTTCGTATCCATAGCCTAGCCAGGGTTGCATCCGAATCATGTCAATGGCGTAGCCCCACAGGGTGGTTCGACCCGTCAGGGTCAAATCCTTCCCCAGTAGGTCAACCACAATGGTCTCTAGATTGAGTGATAAGACGGCGGCGATCGCTCCCACTACCAGCACCAGAGTGCCAATCAACACCACCATCCATCGATAGTGCGCCCTCAACACCTGGCACACCGCGATCGCCCCTAGCATGGCAACAAGAGTCACCAAGGCTCCTTTGGAGGTGGTCAGCAATAACAGTGCAATAGAGAGGCTTAAAAATAGTCCTAGGACGGGGCGATGACGGCGATCGCTCAATAGCAGTAGGGTAAAGATCGTACTGCTCAGGGTCATCATTTTCCCCAGGGTATTTTTGTGGGTATAGATCCCTCGCCACGTGCCAGCATGGACGCCGCCCATAATGCCGTATTTCGGAAGCAGCACGGCATACCCTAGGCTGAGCACAATAATCAAGCCAAACGCCCACCCCAATAACTGAAGCTGTTGCCGGGGGGTGTAGCGGGTGGCGATATAGATACCAAATAACGTGGTGCCAATCAGGGCGATCGTGCTAGAAAATGTCTCATCGGGAATGGCTGACCAGACATAGGAGAGTCCAGCAAATCCCACGGCTGCCCAAACGATCAGACCGTAGGGAATGCTCCGAATCGCTCGTTTCCAGCGAACAAACAGCAACGCGGCAATGATGATGTAAGTTAATAAAAACAGATTGCGGGTGATGGCAAAATCAGGTTCAGCCACCTGTCTATCTCCCTGGCTATAACCACCCGTGAGAATGACATTGATTGGACCTCCCGAATACAACATCAGGGCAGCAGCGGCGAAGGCTTGTTCGATCAACAGTAGCCGTTGCCTGACGGTTTGAGAGAGTTGGGCGACGGGGTACTCAGCCATAGGTGCGGTGGACAATCATGATGGTGATCAATAAACGTAAGGGAAAGGTGGCGATCGCACCATGCTTTCCCTTGCTGTCAGTTCCCGACTCGTTCTTTCCAGTTGATCAAGATCCCCTCCTAGTGGGGGTGGGCACCGAGACCTCTAACAGGGGTTTGCCATCAAAATACTCTGGCACGGGTGTATTCATTAACTGCAACAGGGTTGCAGGTAGATCAATAATGTGTCCTCCCGTCACAGTCGTCCCCGGTGCAATCCCTGGTCCTTTGCCCAACAAAAAGCCACGGGGGCGGTGCCCACCCGGACGATTGAGCGTCACAGGACCAATGCGACCGACATCGGGGCTGTCCACCACATCCGTAGGAACTTCGTGCCAGACAACCACGAGGTCGGCAACAGGGCGATTAGAGGCAGCCAAGGCATCGGAGACCGATGGGTGAGTCCGCAGGACTTGCTTCACCATGGGCTTGTCTGTTCTGGCGTCTTTGAGCCGATAGAGCTGTTCCATAATTTCCTGGCACACCGCCTCGTAGTCCGAGGGAGCCACAACGCCCGATCGCTCCCGACCCTGGAGGTTGATGCGGATATGCCCATTGGCAAAGGCAGGCAGGGCAAAGGCTTTCATCCGTTCCCAGGCGCGGGCATACATCATGGTTGGGCACCAGTTCATGTCGATCGATTGCTGACTCAATTCGTAGGGGGATTGCAGGTCAGGGTTGCTCGATCGATTAAAGC
>JAAUSV010000004.1 GCA_012032525.1 Leptolyngbyaceae cyanobacterium SL_7_1 | reverse complement strand
AGGCTACGCAAAGATCCCCGGCTTTTTGAAAAAGCCGGGGATCTGGGGCGGTAGGATTTTCGAGTTATAAGAAGCTAAAGTCTAGGACTTGTGCCAATGTAAAGAAATAGAACTGGACAATTTGATTAAGGAACACGAATTTATTAGTGTGTAATTTTCCGATGTAGGGGCATGGCAATGCCACGTCCCCTAGGGAGATTGCGATTTTGCAGGTTATTTAATCCACGGACCTAAGGAGAATCGATGCGATCCTCCGAGATTTTCTTTCCACATTACAACAGTTTGTAACGTCCCTGAATCGGGGAAGGGAATCCCCTATTGCAGTGCATTACACTTGACCAAGGTGCATCTGGAGCAGTTTTGATGCAGCGCTTGTTACCCGACTGGGCAATCTTCGCTAATTCACGTTGCTACTGCTCACTCGTTTCAACCAGTTGCACTCCATTGTTCTAATGCGCGATTTTTTCAAATATACCCTTGCAAGCTTTGTCGGACTTATCCTGTTTGTGGTTTTGGGCATTAGTGGTTTCTTTGTCCTACTGCTATTCCTCTCCGTTGCCACTAAGGATGCCGGTCCGCGAGTTGAAGACAAATCCATTCTGACGCTCAATCTGGGACTAGAAATTACCGACTCTACCCCCACCCTAAATCCGGGGGATGTGCTAGAAGACGCCATCACGGGCACCCAACCTCGTCGCCCGATCGCCCTCCGCACCGTGTTGGATGGACTTAAAGCCGCTGCTGAAGACGATCGCATTGTCGGGATCTATCTCTATGGCAACATCAATCCGCTGGGCATTGGCTCCGGGTTTGCTGCCATGACGGAAGTGCGCGAGGCATTGGCTGAGTTTGAAGCCTCCGGCAAGCCAATCTATGCCTACGCAACTAGCTGGGCAGAGCGGGATTATTACCTCGTATCGCTGGCAGATACGATCGCCCTCAACCCCTCTGGTTTAGTGGAGTTAAACGGATTTCGATCGGAGCAAACCTTCTTTGTAGGGGCGCTAGACAAGTACGGCATTGGAGTCCAGCCCGTGCGGGTGGGGCGCTATAAGTCGGCGGTAGAACCGTTTACCCGCAGCAGTCGTAGCCCTGAGGAACGGGAACAGACGCAAAAATTGCTGGGCGATCTGTGGGGAGATTTTCTCCGTCGCACCGCTGAGAGTCGGGAGCTAGCGGCACAAACGTTGCAAGCGATCGCCGATGCCCAAGGAGTGTTATTGGCAGACGAAGCTAAGACAGCGGGCTTGGTGGACGAAGTGATTTACTTAGACGAATTGATTCCCAAACTGCAAGCGCTGACCGAAGAGGAGCCAGACGAAGAAACCCGATCGTTCCGCCAAGTCAGCATTGCCAATTACGCAGACGCGGTCGCAGAGCAAGCATCCACGGACAACCAAGTTGCCTTAGTTTACGCCGAAGGAGACATTGTTAGCGGTGAGGGCAATCTTGGACAGGTGGGGGGCGATAGCTTGGCGCGGCAGTTGCGGGAATTACGGGAAGATGAGGATGTCAAGGCAGTGGTCCTACGGGTCAATAGTCCCGGTGGCAGTGCCACGGCGTCGGAGCAGATTGCGCGGGAAGTCCTCCTGATCACCAAAGAAAAACCAGTCGTGGTGTCGATGGGCAGTTATGCCGCATCGGGCGGCTACCAGATCGCTGCCCATGCCGACCAGATTTTTGCCTCCCCCACCACCATCACCGGATCGATCGGGGTATTTGGGCTATTGCTAAATGTGCAGCAGATCGGCAACCGCAACGGCATTACTTGGGATGTGGTCAAGACTGGACGCCTCGCCGATGGTGATACGATCGCCCGTCCCAAAACCCCAGAGGAGCTGGCGATTATTCAACGGGTGGTCGATCGGATTTACCAACAGTTTGTGGCAATGGTAGCGGAATCGCGATCGCTCCCCCAAACACGGGTGGCTGAAATTGCTCAAGGGCGAGTTTGGTCAGGCTCAGAAGCAGAAAAACTGGGACTCGTAGATGATCTGGGTGGGATCAACGACGCCATCCAAGCGGCGGTCGATCGCGCGGAGCTAGGAGACGACTGGCGAGTCGAGGAATATCCCAAAGCCCGCACCCTAGAATCGCAAATTCTGGAGAGCCTGAGTCGGTAGTCGGGTAGAGGCGATCGCCCCCGCGACCCCCTCTCCATAGAATTCCAAAAACTACAAGCCGATCTCGCCATCCTCAAAGCTTTCAACGACCCCCTTGGCGCCTACAGCCGTCTCCCCTTCCTCCCCCAAATCGACTAACCCTCTTTCCTATCCCTCACACGATCGCCCCGCTTCCCCCGGTTCACCGCTGGCAGCGGCAATGGCTTCGGCTAGGGCAAAATCTAGCTCAGTCAGTCCGCCCGCATCGTGGGTGGTTAGGCTAATGTGCACCTTGTTGTACACGATCGTTAGGTCGGGATGGTGGGCTAATTGCTCAGCGGGTTCCACCAACCGATTCACAAACGCCACAGACTCAACAAAATTATCAAAGCGGTAGGTGCAGGAGAGGGTTTGTCCGTCGGTAGTCCAACTGGGCACTCGGTCTAAGGCAGTGCTGACTTGATCGGGGCTAAGTCGGGTGGGAACAGCGGCTTGGATTGGAGGAGTCGAGAGTAACAGCCCCAGGGGAAGGGCGATCGCCATGCCCAGTCCAAAAACTTTATAAAATCTACCTAAAATCATGGTTGAACTTAACACTACTTACATAAAGAGTTTGGCAAAACTGACAAGATATGTAGCATTTTTTGCCACCAAACTAGAACTGTAATTCGCCTCACTATACCCGTAAAATACGGGTTGGAGTGAAAAGTAAGGCATGCTTAAGGGTGGGTTGAGGCGATCGCCTTTTTACCGCCAGTTGTCCCCGTATCCGTCCATCTCGGCATTTGTTCCTAGCCCCTAACATTAAAGGAATTTCCACCATGTGGCACACTAAGCTAGTTCAATTAACCCTTTTGACAGCGTTGAGCGTGGGTTGGAGTCCCACCGCGCTGGCACAAACAGCACTGAGAAATGGCGTTTCCCAGTTTGCCCTGATGACCGACATGTCCCAGGGGGGCACGGTGGTATCAACTGGAGTCCTGGCTGACCTGCAAAACGACCCTAATTTTCAAGGAGAGTTTCCGCTGGTCTACGATGTTGCCGTGGATATTTTAAGTGGATACACCATTGTCAGACGAGGTGGCTATTTCCCAGAGAATGCTGGGATTCCTAGAGAGGTGCAACTTACTACGGCTGAAGTGGTCTACCATGTGTTTTCGATGGAAAATGACAACGAGCTGTTCCTCTACCGCTCTCCGCTAGAAAACACCGCTCGCTATTTTTATTCGCCCGATTGCCAACTAATCAGCCTCAGCTCGGTTGGCGCTACAAGGCGGCTCGATCCCAATTACCCAACTCTGCGGCGGCTTCGTAGGTGCTTTGGAAAAAGTCCAACAGGGCTGTATCTGGATCCGTTGCTTGTTGGACCGCGCTGTAGGGTAAGACAAACTCTTGCAGGTCAGTGCTAAAAACCGCCCCCTCTGGCTGAATAGAATACTCGGCAAACCCGACGGGTGTGGGATAGGCATAGGCGTAGAAGATTGGCTCCTCCACTGCTCCACCGCCTAACCACAATCCACAACTGCTGACCTCGTGGGAGTATGCTTCGCGCGTCACCCAATCCGCCATGTTAGGCACACCACCGGGATGTTCTGGAGCAAGCCGTCCAGAAAATCGGGTGACTGCCAAATCAAAACTGCCCCAGAAAAAATGTACTGGGCTAGATTTGCCCGTGAAGCACGATCGAAACTGATTCATCAGCCGATCGGCTTGCACCAACATCCGCCAAAACCGTTGCACCGCCAATGGATCGTAGGCGGCATGGTCGTGATCTTGCTCAAAGGGGATCGGGTTTGACACTTCCTGGGGCATCGTCCAGATCCGCACCCGAATATCCAGTTGCTGCAAGCTTGTCATCACCGCGCTATAGAAATCGGCGACGGAGCGAGGTCCAAGGGCGATCGTTTCAGTCACCCCATCACTCGTTTCAATCACCAATTGGTGCTGATGAAAATCAAACCGAATTTGAAAGGTACGGGTTTCGTAGGGAATGGCTCCAGTGGTAAGCCCCCGTGGGGAGACATACAACGTGGAATGCCACCAGTGGTTGAGTTTGGGAGCAAGCGCCAAACGAATTTTGCCAACAATCTGCGTCCACAGGTGCAGCGTCGTGTAGGTATCTTGCCAATCAGCGACTGGCAGATTGGACCAAACGTCAGGGAGGGGGCGCGAAGTGAGATTTGTCATAGGGGACAACCGTAGAGCGACACATCTGCCCCTATTGTCTAACGCAGCGGCAATGGCAGATGAAATTAGTGAAACTTTTACGCTATAAATCGTTGATTTTGCCTGGAGTTGAGTTAATCTATAACCCATGCAGTGCCCACATTTTCAGTGAGGAGTCAATCCAATGAACAGAGATGCACTAACTTGGTTGGGTTGTTCTAGCTCGATCGCCCTGACCCTTCTAGCCGTCCAGCCTGCCCATGCCAACACCACCATTCGAGAAGTGGTGTTTACCGCCGAAGGGATTCAAGACGAATTAGTTGAGTGTACCTGCACCAGCGGAGATAGTTCCTTAGAAGCCCAGTTAGATGCAGAAGGCGATCGCGCCATCGAACTCCTAGGCTGCGATTGCGCGGGGTGCCGCAACTTTGTCCAACAACTAGCGCAATCTGGTAGACTACCAGCGCAATAACCATCACCTCTATCCCGCTAGGCGATCGCCGATTGCAGGATCGTGACTAAATCAGTGGTGCGCCCATTGCTCCACTCTTGAGCAAAGTCGGCAGCTCCCAGAGCAGTTTTTGTTGCCTCGATCGCCTGCTCCGTGTGGCGCTGCTCTAGAGGGGGGATGGGACAACCCGTCGTGATTCGTAGCTCTGCCGCCGCCGCAAGCCACTGAGCGGCTGATTTGTACTGGTGTTGAGCAGCGGCGACTCGTGCGAGTCCTTCCAAGCAAAAGGCAGTATTGAGTTTCTCCTGAAGTTCGCAGCAGTGGGACAACCCCTCCTGGTAGAGCGATCGCGCCTGCTGCAAATCCCCCCACTGTTCGGCAACGAGTCCGTACCCTCGCAGGGAATAGGTCATCCCCAGTTTGTCCCCCAGCTCTCGCTGAATGGCTAAGCTTTGTTCGTAGAAAGACTGGGCTTTGGCATAGTCCCCCTGTTTGCCAGCAAGGCTACCAAAACTGAGGAGGGAATAGGCGAGACTTTGGCGATCGCCCAATTCCTGGCGAATTGCCCAGCAGTGATCGTAGTAGGATTGGGCGTCTTCATAGTTGCCCTGTTTTTCTGCCAGATTGCCCAAGCCGTTGAGGGCGTAGGCGACAAGATAGCGATCGCCTAATTCCTGCCAGAGGTTGTGGCTTTCTTGATACAGGGCTTGGGCGGTGGTGTAGTCGCCCTGGTTGTCGGCAATCACGCCGAGGGTAAACAACAGTTTGCCAACCCCAGGCAGATTAGATAGCGATCGCTGAATATCCAGACTTTGTGCATAAAACACTTGGGCGATCGTGTAGTCGCCTTGGCACAGGGCAACCGTCCCCAGATTAAATAGTTGGTCGGCAGTGCCATTGGGCTGATTGAGTTGTTGGTATAGCGCCAGGCTAGTTTCATAGAGCGATCGGGCTACAACAAAATCGCCTTGGCGCAGCGCCATCATCCCTAGCTCTGACAACACCAGCGCCCGTGAGTCAGGCGTTTTAACTCGATCGCGCTGCAACACCGACTCCAACCAGTGTTGTCCCTCCGCCCAGTATCCCCGCCCGATCCAAAACTTCAATAGATTCAGTACTAAACTGACCTCTGCCTCTGCGTTTTCGCTGGTCTCATAGCTGACCAACACCGCCCGCAGATTATTCAACTCCGCTTCTAACTGTGCCCACCAGAATTTGGCGTCAGGGGTTTGTAAGTAAGGTTCCGCTGCGGCTGCCAAGTCTGAGAAAAACGATCGATAGTGCTGTTCTAGAACCAGGCGTTCCGCTGGCGTCAACTTGTCCTGTCCGTACTGCCGCAATGTCTCTAATAGCCGATAGCGCACCCCCTCATTGGGGCGTTCCTCCAACACCACCATTGACTTATCCACCAGTGCAGACAGCAAATCCAAAATTTCAAATGACTCAATTCCATCCCCCGCACAGATTGTCTCCGCCGCCTCTAGCGTCCACCCTCCGACAAATACGGTTAGGCGACGAAACAGCCGTTGCTCAATGTCAGACAACAGGTTGTAGCCCCAATCGATCAATGCCCGCAGGGTCTGCTGACGGGGAAGCAAAATCCGACTCCCCCCCGTCAACAAGCGAAACCGCTCATTTAGGCGTTGGTTGATCTGCTCAACAGAGAGAACGCGCACCCGTGCCGCTGCCAGTTCCAACGCTAGAGGAATACCGTCGAGTCGTTGACAGATTTGGGCGATCGCCGGGGCATTTTCACGGTTGACGCTAAAGGAGGGACGAGCCAGGGTAGCCCGTTCAATAAACAATCGCACTGCCTCAAATTGCGTCAAACTCTCTGGCAAAGGGGAGGTGTTGACAGTGGGGATGGAAAGGGAAGGCACTCGCCAAATCACCTCTCCGACGATGCTCAAAATTTCACGGCTTGTCGCTAGAAACCGCAGGGACGGATTGGACTGTTGGATCAACCCCGCCAGCAAATCTCGTGCTGTGATCAGGTGTTCATAGTTATCAAATATCAGCAGAGCCGATTTGTATTTAAGAAAATTTAGCAGGGTTTCCGTCAGGGGGCGACCGGGTTCCTCCTTCAGCTTTAGCACCGCTGCCACGGTTTGGGGAATCAAACTGGGGTCATTCACAGGAGCAAGATCGATAAACCAGACCCCGTCGGGGTAGTTTTCTAACACCTCTGCCCCCACCTGCAATGCCAAGCGAGTTTTGCCACACCCACCGGCTCCTGTCAGCGTTAATAACCGTGAGGTTTTGAGGAGTTGAATCACCTCCTGAATTTCCCGCTCTCGCCCAACAAAGCTTGTTAGTTGTTGGGGGAGGTTGTTGGGGATGGTGTTGAGGGAGCGTAGCGGCGGAAAGGTGGCAGGCAGGCTAGAATGCAGCAGTTGAAACACCTGTTCTGGACGTTTGGAGATCGCGCAACCGATGGGTTCCCATATCTTTTAGGGATACCTCGGCAGGCAAACAATCGCGCACTAGCTCGTAGGTTGCCAGGGAAAGGACAACTTGTCCTCCGTGGGCGATCGAGCGCAAGCGGGCACAGCGATTCACCGTGGAGCCATAGTAGTCGCCATCCCGCAGATCGGCTTCCCCCGTGTGTAAGGCAACTCGAACCCGCAGAGGGGTAGCGGGATGCCACAGTTCTTCTATTAGCGATCGTTGGAGGTTATAGGCGGCTTCGATCGCTTGACTAGCGCGATCGAACACGGTAAAAAAACTGTCCCCCTCCCCTCTGGGTTTAACAACGATCCCGCCGTTGCTGGTGATTACCTGCTCAATCAACTGATCGTGTCGCCGTAGCGATTGGCGCATCTCGGTGGGAAACTCTTCCCAGAGCCGCGTACTGCCCTCTACATCAGTAAATAGGAAGGTAACGACTCCATCTGGCAACCTAATCATCCCCCTTGCCCCTGTATTAGAGTCTTTTGCTAAGTCCTACCTTCAAGCGTTCGTCCTTGATTCATTCCTCACTTGCTAGTATCTCACAGAGCTTTAGGAGAGGCTAAATTTCTTTTACAGCTAAATTTTTAGCATTCTCTCTGCACATTAATTGATAAACCCTCTATCCTGGAAACTAAACTGCCAATCACTTCTATGCTTGAGCGATTAAACCGACGAGACCTGCTGAGCTTTCTGGGAGGCACGGTTGCCGTCTCCCTGGCGGGGTGCTTGCGCGGACAATCCGCCGCCACCAATGGGACGAATGCATCGCCCCAATCAATGGCTCAATCAATGGCTCAACCAACACCTACCCCGCCTCACTGCATTGTCCGACCTCAGCAAACAGAAGGACCCTATTTTATTGATGAAGGGCTGAACCGCTCTGATATTCGCTCCGATCCCTCAGATGGTTCTATTAGACCAGGTATACCGTTGCGGCTGACCTTTCAGGTGACTCAAACGGATGGGCGCTCCTGTGTGCCGTTGTCAGGGGCGATCGTGGATATCTGGCACTGTGATGCGTTGGGTGTATATTCTGATGTGGTCGATCGCGGCGCTAGTACCGTTGGTCAAAAATTTCTCCGGGGTGCGCAAACAACGGATGCCAATGGAACAGCAACGTTCACAACGATTTATCCGGGTTGGTATCCTGGTCGAGCGGTTCACATTCACTTTAAAATTCGCACGGCGGCTGCGGCTCAACAGGGGTATGAATTTACATCACAGCTTTACTTTGACGATGCTTTGAGCGATCGCATCCGCACCCTCTCTCCCTATGCTGCCAACGGACAACGCCACCAGAGAAACAATCAAGATCGGATTTTTCAACAGGGCGGCGAGGATCTGATGCTCCAACTGACGGAGGAGGCTCAAGGCTACGTCAGTACCTTTACTATTGGTCTGCAGCTCCCTCGCGTTTAGTAACGCAGACCATCTTCGTAGCTCAACGAAGAAGTGGCACGGTTCGCCGCGACACAGTTGTTGTGTCGTTGAGTTGGTGGTGAGTCCGTATTTGGGGTTAATAGAGAGGCGATCGCAGCTTGTCCAAAAAGTACCCTGATGGGGAATAGCAAATTTCATATACGATTTGCACAATCAAACTGCCTATTGAGGAAAGAGAGGGTGAGTGATGTCAACACAACCACTGCTGGAACTTGAATCAAATCATCCAAAGCACTTACCTGAAGTTTTTGAACAAGCGCCCACGCTCACGAGCTTAAACTCTGCATGGAGCACCATTACGCTGGAAGCATTTTGCCTCCCTCCGGGGGAAACACCCGAATTTTGCCTGGAGCACTATGTCGTCAGCATCAATCTGGGGCAAAGACTCCAGACAGAGTGCGTTGTGGAAGGAAAATCTCGTTCAGCGACCTATTTTCAAGGAACGGCTGTGATTTGTCCTATCTACAGGAGTCACTCTTTCCGCTGGAATGCTGAGCTTCAAATCCTCTCCCTCAACCTCAAGCCAGACTTATTAAATTTACATGCCATTGAGCTACTGGGACGCGAACAGGTGGAGTTGATTCCTCACTTTGCCTTTCAAGATGGGTTAATTTATCAAATTGCGCTGGCACTGCAAGCAGAACTACGATCGCAGGGCTGTGGGAGTCGTTTATACGCCGAAACACTAGCAAACACTCTTGCAATTCATCTTTTACAACATTACTCCAGCCAAAACCAGCGAACCGTAACCTGGGATGGTGGACTTCCTCAACACAAATTGAGATTGGTTACGGACTATATCAACGATTGTTTGGAGCGTGAGTTGAGTTTGAAAGAATTGGCAGCGATCGCCCAAATGAGTCAGTGGCATTTCTGTCGTGCCTTTAAGCAGGCAACCGGGCTAAGTCCCCATCAGTATTTGATTCACCAACGGGTGGAAAGAGCCAAGCAATTGCTGCAAAACGGTGGAATGAGTCTTGGAGCCGTAGCGATCGCCTGTGGCTTTACCCATCAAAGTCACCTACACCGTCACTTCAAGCGTCTGACGGGGATGACTCCCAAGACATTTCTAAATTCATAAAACGTTGCTCAACTCATCGCACGATTGTGCATTAACCGCACAAATGTGCAGGATTTTGTTCCAGGGTCGATCTACAGTCAACGTATTCGTTGAAGCATTAGGTCAAGGGTTAAACCAATGAAAATTACTGTAAGCGATTGTAGAGGTAGCGATCATCCCTAGTTTAACTCTTCTTCATGAACTAAGGAGGTAAGAATGGAATTTAGGCGTAAAGCAGTGCAGTTTGAATCGTTGAGTGGATCAGGTCCGAGGGTTCAATCATTTACCGAAGTATTTCCTCGCAATGTTCGTCAAGGCACAGCAGGTTTAGCAGGATACTCAATAGGCTTTGGAGATAGAAATGATCGCGACTTTGGTGAATTGCAAATAGAGGTAAACAGCAATATTAATTCGACTGCGGTTGAGGTTGATGTCACCTTTGGTCTTAGAGATTGGTCTGGCGAATGGGACGATGAATACTTTGGATTGATTGAGGTCTTGGTCTTAGCGGAATTGGACGCAGCAGAAGTATCGCCAATACGTGAAGATCTACAAGTCACTGGTATGGAAATCACACAAGCAACCCAATTCTTTCGCAGTGAGAATCATCTCGATTCGGAGAATGTCAGACCAGATAACTCCATTCCATTAGTTGCTGATAAGACCACAGGTGTGCGTGTCTACGTAGATTATGATGTGGCATCAGGTTTACCACCCATCACTGATTTATCTGGAGAACTCGAAGTTATCACGCCAACAGAAACTGTGTTGATAACACCCACTGCCACTATTTCGCCTCAACGAGATTCTGCAATTGATCGTGGGCAACATAGTCACACTCTTAACTTTATAGTGGCTGAGTCCTATTGCAGAGGAGCAATTCAGTTCAGATGCCGCGTGTTTGATGCATCGGACGCAACACAAGTATCAGCATTTGTGTCTCAGAATGTTCGTTTCTACGATATGGCACCAGTCAATCTCTTTGTTGTAGGTGTAAATTACACAGGACAAGGATTGAATTTACCAGCACCGACACTAGCAGACTTTCTTCCAGATCTGTGGTTTACCGAACAGACCTTTCCCATCCCCGGTGTTGTGGTCACTGGCTATACAACAATCGATAACTTTAGCGAAGATATGAACGCCAGCACACCCTGTGCCAAAGGCTTTACGGAACTCAACAAATTAATTCGCGATTTGAAAGGAGACTCAAAGGACATATATTACGGTGTGCTGCCGGATGGAGACGAAGATGAAGACCAAATAGACTTTGGCAGTTATTCAGGGTGCGCGAGCAATAGTGTTGCATCAGGACCGATCGCTGCACCAATAATAACTGCCCACGAAATAGGTCACAGACTGGGGCGCTCCCACGTGCCCTGTGATTTTCCCTCACGCTGTGATGCTCCTGGCAATCCTGATGAAAACTATCCCAGTTACGGTAATTACCCTTCTGACAGCATTGGTGAATTCGGCTACGACACAGTAGACAATCAAGTTCTATCCCCAGCAGAACGGTTCGACTTTATGGGCTACTCGAGGAAGAATCGTTGGATTAGTCCATATACCTATTCGGGCTTGATGCAACAAACAGATTCCACTGCGGGAGGTTCTGCTGCTACTACTCAGCAGCGTGGTTCTTGGAATCCGACGAAAACCAACATCCTCTTTCTAGATCTTGTGATCGATCGCCAGCGTCGAGTTACCCGAAGAACCTCGTTTCACTATCCAGCATTTGATTACAACTACAAAGGCAAAGCAACGGCATTTTCAGTTGAGTTTTTAGATGAGTGTCGAAACGTGCTTGCCTGCTTCACACTGCATGAAGAAATCCAATGCGGTTGCCATCACTGCTGGCCACGCAACTTCACCCCTGAATTACCCATGCCTCCGAATGCACGTTGGTTGCTGGTTTGGGAAGACGAAGAACTGCTCTATGAGGAGTGTTTGCCTCATCCACCTTCAGTTGCTATTGATTGTAATTTTGATCAGCGGCGACAACTTTTTGAGATCAATTGGACGGCAACCCATATTGACGAAAGTATTGCTGAAAAAAGAGATGACTTCTGGTACTTAACTCAATGGCAAGATGTGGATGGCACCTGGCGTGGATGGATGCCACGTACGCAAGAACGTAGGACATTTATATCAACTCGGTTGTTTGGCAAGCGACGAACCATGAAAGTTAGAGTCTTGGCTTCTTCCGGTGTAGCAACTGGAGTCAACGAATGCTTGTTGCACTTGCCTACACCTGTACCAGCAACTGTATCAATAGTATTAACAAGCGATTCAGGGCGTGTTGATAATCCTGACAATCCTGTGCCACTCACTAATGGAATCGTTCGTGTCCATGCATTTGATGATGCAGGTCGCAGCGTCAGTAACCCAGGATTTGTCTGGTTCAATGAAGCTGGCCAACAGATAGGACGTGGACACAGGTTTGACCTCAAACAAGTACAAGCAAACTGATGCAAGCTCAATCAGAGTTGTTGCAACCAATTATCTTTCCCGATCCGCAACCGCGACTGGCGCCTGGGTTGTTGAGCGTGAGCAAAACAAGGTCCGCTTGAGACCACAAACAGTTCTGCAACCATTGCCGAATTCGCCTGTCCAATCAGATGAGTATTAAACGAAAGGAGATTAAAGATGCAAATCATCAATTTGAAGTTGGATTTTCCCGAACTGAAGTTTGCCGATCTTGAACCATTGCCGCCGGGAACCGACTCAGACGATATATTTCCACGAACAGTGCCTACGCTTGGAATAGATTTGGACTGGAATGTTGTTGAGTTTGATACAGCCCCAAACCAAGTTGCTGCAATACTAGCGGGCTTCAAGGTTTGGTTTCAAGAACCGGACGATAGAGACTTTGGTAATTTAGAAGTTAGGGTGGGAACTCCAGAACGATTGAGTGACACCAGATATAGAATTCCGGTGACTTTTGGACTACGCGATTGGAGCGGGGATTGGGATGATGAACATGGGGCGGAGGTGCATGTGGTGGTGATTGGTGATTAGCGATGGATTCTACCCAGAGAATGGACTACCTTTACAAAGAGTATACGCGCCTGAATGAAAAGGTTGAGGAACACATTAAGCACTCGTATGAAGACTTCAAATTTATGGGGGCACTTGGGGCAGTTGTAATTCTCTGGAAGCCCATCGCTGACGTGATTGCGTTAGCAAATCCTAAAATGAATTACAGCAATCTGCTATTCCTTGGTTTTTTAAGCCTTCTCTTAACTGTAGCCATAATTGGCTTCATGAATCTAGTCAAACAATCCTATGTACTTTTCTGTGTTTCTAATCTTCAAGGATATGAGAAAGAAATTAGAAGAATACTTGGTGAAGTAGGCGATGCACAAGTTTTTTGTCTAAATCTTGAAAAAGAAACAAAGTTTATTAGGACTTTTCGTTTGACATTTGGAGCATTTGCAGCAATTTCTGCCTTAGCAATCACCTGCATACCGTTTGTAGTTTTATTAAACTCCAATGTTCTCCATGCTTTGATCTATTTATTAATAGCAATAATGGTGTTTACAAGCTATTTTCAGGTACTGCGAAGAATGGTAAGACAGTATTTTAGCAAAGCGGCCCTTTTGTAATTCCTGAGAATGCCACTTTAAAGTTTATTTGGGCTACTGATCTCCGCATTATGAGGCAGTAGGGGATTTTCTTCTCCAGTTCTCCATGAAGACTTCTGGCGATCGCAGTTATCTCGATAAACGGTGCAGCACAACAAATTGCTATCCTGCACTAATTTCCCACTTCCAAACCTTGCCAACATCCGGATCAACCGCCTCCGATACTTTGGTCATTCCACATTTTTCTAATACTCTCATTGATGCATTCCGTTCTGCCAATGTGTGAGCGCAAACAGAATCAACTAGCGTTGATTCAAACGCTATTTTAATCAGTTGCCGTACCGCAGATGTCGCAAATCCTCTGCCTTGATAGGCTGGAGCGACGGAGTAACCAATCTCAACAGCCCGACTAGAATCGGGAACTGATTTGAAGCCTCCCAGCCCAACCAACGCTTGATCAGGGCGAAAAACAAACAGATAGGGTAGCCAAGGATGCCAAATTTGCGCATCCATCATCTGGTTCAAAATGTACTGAAGTGCTCCTGCAAAGGGCATGTATCCATCGATCGCCCGAAGTTCATAAACCTCTAAGAAAGCATCTGCTCCCTCAATCAGCGTTTCGAGCTGTTCAACAGTGCAAGGAATAATTTCTATATCCATGATTTAAGCTCTCTTCCCTCTACTGAGCTTGCCGATTAATTGATCTGACCCAATTCTTCCACTGCCCTTATGCAGTTGGCAATGGCGACAAAAGAAAACAGCACCCTCGATTGAAGGTGCTGCATCAGACTAGGTGTGAAACTTCTAGATATTCAGATCCGCTCGTTCAGTGGCGATTAGAATCTGAACAAGGTGCGAATCGTGCCGATAAAGGTGTCATCGATACCATTGTTGTTAAACGGATCGGATAGCCAGATGACACTGGGCGTAATTTGAATGTTGTCGTTCAGGTTAAACAGGTAATACACCTCTGTCAGGAAGGCGGTATCTCTGCTTTGACCCACTAGGTCGCGGGTGTAGGTGGGAACGCCCGCCAGCACACCCAAGGTATTGCCATCGCCAAACACATCGTTGAGCGCCAAGGTGCCCTGCCAGCTCCACAGGTCGTAGTCGGGTCGAGCGCCGATGCCACTGACATCGGTGTAGGCAGCACCACCCCCCAGCTCTAACACACCATCAAACAGCTTGAAGTTGACTTGTCCACCGTAGGTGTTTGCCACAGCGGGACCCGCCACAGTGTAGACACCGCCACTAAAAGCAGAGTCGTCGTAGGCATTAACGTAGGTCACTGCCGCATCCACAAAATCCGTAGTGAGCGTCAACTGCCCGATGGCGCTGTAGTCACCATTGAAGAAACCATTGCCCTCAAGCGGACTTTCGGCTTCGTCGCCTACATAGCCAAAGTCGAGGCTGAGACCAAATCTTCATCGTTGAGGATGCCAATGCGTGCCCCTGCTCCTGCCCCAGTGCCAGCAAAGCCTTGCTCATATTGGCGAGGGTCAGCAAACTCAGACAGCGCACCAGAATCAGAACTTGCACCCAAGGGAGTGATGATGCTGCTGGTGAAGTCGTCCACGTCTAGACCGTTGGCACCAATGATGATTTGCACGTTGTCGCCCAGGGGAAACTGGTAGATCAAGTCATCAATCAGGACATCGTTGGCATCATTGCCCCCGGCTTGGAAACCAACAGAATCGCCCTCGAACTGAGGAATATTGCGTGCCTGTAGACGGGTCAACAACCGATCTTCGCCAGTGAAACTAGTGATAAAGTTCAAACGCACCCGATCGACAAAGATCACCTGATCATCAAAGCCTTCAGAGCCATCCTCAAACAGAAAATCCTCATCTTCTTCAAAGGGAGCCGAGACAAGGAACTGCACCCGACCTTGCAACTTGGTGGTAGTGGAGAATTGGTTCTCTTCTACCTCGGTCACACGGGCTTCTAGCGCATCCACCCGACCCCGCAGGGTTGCCAACTCAGCGGCAAACTCTTCCTGGAGGCGCTGAATCGTTGCCAAATCTTCGCGAGTGACGAAATCGCCCGCTGCCAACAACTCGCTGATGCGATCGAGACAGGCATTCAACGCCGCCGCCAATTCATAACGGGTCGCAAAGTTGCGTCCCCGGAAGGTGCCATCGGGATAACCTGCAATACAACCGTAGCGCTCCACCAAGGACTGCAATGCTTGGAATGCCCAGTCCGTAGGAAACACATCGGAAAGTTGGGAAACCGATGTCACCTGAGCCAAGTTGGCATCAGCACTGGTGGTGTACTGCCCAATTTGCTCCAACATCTCCACACTGGTTGCTTCAACTTCCGTGCTGGTCGATGCCGCCGGAGCAGCCGTTGTAGGAACCTCAACCACAACCAAGTTAGCGGCATCAGAATTAGCGGCATCAGATAAATCTTCAACTTGAGCAACGTCCGTTGATGCAACCGGAGCTACGGCTTCTGTAATCACTGCAACGGACTCAGATGCTTCAATCTCTGCGGCGATCGCGCCCACACTCCACAACGCTGGAGTAACCAGCAATAAACTCCAAAGAGCTTTAGAAATCATCGTTCACCTCACACACACTAGAGACATATCTAGTGTTTGGGTTTAGGCTCTGCTGTGGGACAGAGATAGCTGTGATCTTGTCAGCGAGATTAAAACTGTTACTGGTGAACTTTTGTTAGAAAAATGATCTTAACAATGAACTTAGCGCACAGATTTCAATCAAGACTTGAAGATTTTTCGCCCAAAATGGTGAGTTTGATACAGTTTTATCGAGTTAATTGTGTTGCAGAACACCCACTGCCGTTGACGAACTTAAGTTAAATTAAGCTTGCTTTCATCTTTAAATTTGATGATGGCGATAGTAAGCAGCTTTATTAGCGATTCCTATGGCACAAACTTTGTTGAAGCCTCGACGCTATCGCGGCTTTGTTCTGACTGCCGCTGGCTTGAGCAAACTGCAAGCGCAGATGACTCAGCTAGAAACCCAGACAAAATTGCGCCAAAACTCTCGAACGATCGCTGAACGGGTGCAACTAAGCGATCCCAATGGCATCCATCCCATTACCGTGAGAAAAATCCTGCACCAACAGGGTGGAGTAGATAAACGCTCTATCCGCTGTATCTTTGACGCCCTTGGTTTAGAATTGCAGCCCGGTGACTATGCCCATGCCAGCCTTGTCCCCCAGATTGCCCCGGCGATCGAGGAATCGCCCCACTCCGTTTCACCTCGCTCCCATTGGGGCGAGGCGATCGACATTAGCCATTTCTATGGACGGGCGGACGAGCTAGCCTATTTGCAACAACGCTTGGTAGACGATCGCTGTCGATTGATTGTTTTGGGAGGCATGGCTGGGTTGGGGAAAACGGCTCTTGCTGTCAAGCTGGCAAAAACGGTTGAATCTTTGTTTGATGCAGTCGTGTGGCGATCGCTGCGCCATGCGCCCCATCCCAAGGAAGAGTTTCGGGACATTTTAGGGTTATTACCGTCAGATCTGAGAACAGCGAAGACAACCGTGGGGCACCTAACCCGTACACTCCTGACCACATTGCAGCGCTATCGCTGCTTGCTGGTGTTTGACCAACTGGAGCCTTTGTTGCAAAGTAGGGCGATCGCAGGTCGGTATAACGAAGGCTACGAAGCCTATGGAGAGTTGCTGCAACTGGTGGCAGAGGTTCCCCACGAGAGTTGTGTGATCGTCACCACCCGTGAATTTCCCAAAGACCTAAAGCTGTTGAAGAGTCCGCAGGTTTGTGTTCTCCAACTGAGTGGCTTCAATCCCTTAGATAGCCAGCATTTGTTTGCCAAACCCCATTGTATCGAAGCCACCAATGCAAACTGGCACGTGCTAAATGACTACTATGCAGGCAACCCCCGGCTGCTAAAAATGGTGGTCTCTCGGATTGAGGACTACTTTGGCGGCAGCGTAACAGAGTATTTGCAGAACCTCACCAACGAACGGCTCTGGTTTAGCGATTTAGAAGACCTGCTCGCTCAACCACTCGATCGGCTTTCCCTAGCCGAAAAAGTGATTTTGAGACAATTGGCAAGCCAGCGCCAGTGGTGTTCCCTCGCCCAAATTCGCGGGGATGAGGTGGATAATCACTGGTACGGAGATTTGCTGGAAATCCTAGATTCACTCAATCGCCGATCGCTGATCGAAAAAACTATCGTCAGCTCACCCATAATTCGCACGGATGTTGTCGATGGGGCAGGCGTCGCATCAGCAACCTCCCCTCCGATCGCCGATGAAATCTCAGTGGGTGAACGACGAATTACCTGTTTCAGGGTATCGCCTGTGTTGGCGGATTATGTGAGCGATCGCCCAATGCCTACGAATAATTACGCGGTGGCTTAGGCTGAGAAGATACCTGAGAGCCAATACTGCCCGTTATGGGGCGGGTCTAATAATTCTTGTATCCACAGAGAGGTGTAGTGGCTGGCTTGGGCTAGGGGCTGCTAAATTCTCAACGTTCGTGGTATTTGTAATGCTAGAGTAACTGCCCTAGACAGCATAAACAGTGCTAACGCCGCCCACAGGAGTTGGTTGCTCTGCATTTGCCAAGCGACGATCGCGCCAGGAGCGAATCCAACCAAGGAAGAAATCAGCGACGAGGTGCGCAGGATTCGACCTTCAGTTAATCCCAAAAAGTATCCATCAAGTAGGTAGGCGATCGATCCAAACCCCAGCACAGGCAACAACCACCCCACATACTGTCTAATTTGAGTAATAACCGACGAGTGATTGGTCAGGAAGCTAAACAGGCGATCGGGCGCAACAATGAAAACCAAGGCAAATCCCAACCCCACACCTACGCTGAGCATTCCTGCTAATCTCAATAGGAAAATGAGTTGGGTTGTCTGATTCTGTCCCCGCAAAATTCCAGCAAAGCTCTCGGTTGCAAAGGCAATTCCATCAATGAAATAGGCTGTCAACGTGACGACCTGAAGCAGCAGTGTGTTTGCCGCAAGCACAGTCATACCCAACAGCGAACTGAGATTCGTAAACAGCGCAAAGGTGGAAATCAAAGCAAAGGTGCGAATCAGGATATCGCGATTTAACTGAATCGTCGCTTGTAGGGCAGCAAAGTTGTATATCTGGGGAACTAATCGCTGGATGTCTGCTACTCGCACCTCTCGACTGATCAACCCCAACCCTGTTAACAACATCACGTACTGGCTCAATGCTGTTCCCCATCCGGCACCTGCGCTCTCCAATCCCCACAGAACAATGAACAGGTAGTTGAAGATGGTGTTTGCGCCATTGCCAATGACTGATAGTAAGAGAACCTGGCTCCCACGACTCTGCCCCAGCAACCAGCCCAGGATGACGAAGTTAATTAACGTGGCAGGTGCACCCCAGATCAGGGCTTCATAGTAGGCTCGTCCCGATTCTTTGACCTCGCTGGTCGCCTTGAGTAGGGCAAACCCAA
This sequence comes from Leptolyngbyaceae cyanobacterium SL_7_1, assembly GCA_012032525.1. GTDB lineage: Bacteria > Cyanobacteriota > Cyanobacteriia > Elainellales > Elainellaceae > JAAUSV01. The sequence goes on along the minus strand of JAAUSV010000004.1, from coordinate 16,047 downwards.
TTTCCTGCAAAGGATATTGCAGCAGCAGAATCACCAGCCCAATTCCCAACGCAAGACAGACGCTGCGTAGACCAATCAGCAGAACTTGATCCCGATCGCCCCTGCCCACGGCTTGTGCCGTAGTGCCCGTCGTCGCCATCCGCAAAAAGCCAAATGTCCAATAAATGTAGTTGAACAAGACGGTTGCCAGCGCCACGCCTGCCAAATGTCGAATCTCCGAAAGATGCCCTAAAAATGCCACATCCACTAAGCCCGCCAGTGGCACCATCAGGTTTGAGAGGATATTGACGATCGCCAATCGGAGAAACAACCGATGAAACGGTACTTTCGCCTCAGACGCCTGAACCTTTGAATTTATCTTTGCCAATCAACTTCATCCTGCCTAAGCTCTCTGGTATCGCATTCCAGGTAACTGCGATACTAGCCCCATCAACTCCAATTGGGCAAGCACACTTAAGACTGATCCAGTGGATAATCCAACCTGCTGAACAATTCGATCGATCGCAATGGGTTCGGTTGAAATGGCATGTAAAATAAATTGCCACTCTTCTGGCAAGTCTAGGGAGAGTTGAGTATTGTTCACACTCGATGAACGGGCAGAAGCCGTTTGAAAATGAGGCAACCCCATCAGTGCTCCCAAAAGCTCATCCTCTCCCAAAATTAAGTGAGCACCGCAATTCAGCAACTCCAAACAGCCCAGCGCACGGGGATTGTCCAAGACCCCCGGCAGTCCATAGACTTCTCGCCCGTATTCATTGGCTAGGCGGGCAGTAATTAACGCCCCTGATTTGCGGGGTGCTTCCAACACCAATGTCGCTCGACTTAGCCCCGCAATGATGCGATTGCGCCGGGGAAAATGGGCGCGATCGGGTTGAGTTCCGCTGGCATATTCACTCAATAAAAGTCCCTGATGGGCAATCTGCTTGGCTAACCCTCGGTTGGACTCTGGATAGACCACATCGACGCCTGTTCCTAAAACGGCGATCGTCCTCCCACCCGCATTGAGGCAACTTCGATGGGCATCTGTATCAACCCCCTGCGCCAATCCCGAAACCACCACAAACCCCGCTTGAGTCAAAGCAGTACTGAGCTTTTGAGTCCACCGTCTGCCGTATTCAGAAGGGTTGCGAGTGCCAACGATCGCCACGAGCAATGTAGCTCCCCGGTTGTCTTCCGGCTGAACTTCACCCCGGTAGTACAAAATAGGAGGCGAATCAGGGATTTCTAAAAGTAGTTGGGGGTAGTCTGTATCCGCAGGAGTCCAAAAGCAAGGATTGTCCTGTTGATGCTGCTGGGCGATCGCGGTGGGGGTGAGCTGCGATCGGGCTTCAACAATTAGGGTTGCGGTTTGCCAACCCAGTCCTTCAACATTGACTAACTCATGCGCTGTTGCTTGCCATGCTTCGGCTAAGCTCCCAAAATACTGAGCTATTCGCCGTAGGAGGATTGGACCAACTCCCGTAACCCTTGACCAAACCACCCAAAAATCCCGTTCTTCGATCAATCCCTAACTCCTGAAGATTTTGCACACCGATTGAACTACTGGAAAACAAATTTTGTAGGGACATAGCACTGCCATGTCCCTACAAACAAACCATTTGTATTAACTTCCTACGGCTTTTCTGGCACAAAGGTAGAGGACAAAGTGGATCGGGTTCGTCCCACTAAAATGTCTGCAAACAAGGTCTCATAGCAATCAAGGGCGTGCTCAAAACTGTAGTGTCTAATCGCATATTGTCTACCCTGGTTGCCAAATCGCTCTGCCTTCATAGGGTTTTTGTAAAGCTCCAAAACAGCCCCTGCCAAACTATCTGGTTGTTCAGGTTGGACTACAAGTCCACCCCCGCTTCGGAGCACTGCTTTTGCCGCCGTACCACTTAATGGAACTGATGCAACGATGGGGCGACCGCTAGCCAACAATACCTGAGTTTTAGAAGGCATATTAAAACTAACCACGTTTTTCTTTTGAACGATTAAACCTACATCGGCTGCCGCAAGCATATCAGGGAGAGCTTCGCGGGGCTGGAGAGGAATCAATCGAATATTCATTGCTCCAAGGGCGCTGCACCGTTGTCGTAAATTAGTCAGGGCTTTTGCCTCTCCAACAATGACAAACACAATGTCAGAGATATGCTGAAGCTGAGTTGCCGCAGCAATCACAGTTTCCAACCCTTGGGTTAAGGCAATGTTGCCAGAGTAGAGCACCACAAACTTTTCTTCTAATTGATAAGTTCGACGGAAGTGGTTAGTTTCTTTGGGCAGAGGACGGATGAAGTTTGTATCAACCCAGTTGGGAATGCAGGTAATTTTTTCCCTAGGCACCCCTTTGTTGAGCAGATTGGTCGTAAAGCCATCGGCAATCACACTGATGCAGTGGGCAGTCTTATAGGCAAATCTCTCAAGGGCTTCAAAAACACGAATTGCCAACTTATTTCTTAGCAACCCAATGTGTACCGCTGCTTCGGGCAAAATATCTTGCAGGTTCAGCACCACTGGACAGGAGTAGAGCCAGCCAATGAGAGCGGCGGGAACACAGACTGGGAGGGGTGGAACGGTCAAAAGCACAATGTCAGGATGCCAGCCCTTTAGCGCTTGCAGGAAACTAGTCACTACAAAACTGCCATCCAATAGAATGCGAGTGATCAAGCCGGGTTTGGGGCGGATCCAAACATAGCTGCGTTGGATGATAACGCCATTGCGCTCTTCGGTTGAGTAGAGCTTGCCTCGGTAATTGTTGTAAATGCGGCGTTCTGGATAGTTGGGCATGGCGGTTACAACCCGCACCTCATGCCCCCTAGCAACCAACCCCTCTGCTAGCTCGGTCATTAACGGCGCAATACCGATCGGTTCAGGGTGGTAGTTATACGAGTAAATTAAAATACGCATAGATGCTGGCAAAGAATTAAACGTTGACTTGACAGTTGACTTGACAATAGGGGAACTAGATTGGGTATCGGTGTTTTCCAGCAGGTGGCTATGGTTAACCACGTAAACTCAAAGTATGGAACAACACAGTTGCTATACCCGTTTCTAAGCCACAACCCGGTTTCAAGCCATCAGTGACTACACTGAGTAATCATGCCATTCCCTTCCGTAACACCATATCGGTACTGAGCCAATTTTGAAAGTTTTCAGTGATGAGAATTTAAAAGTTTTTTCCCATCATTCACGCGGAGTTGGGGTTGAACGCCCCTGAAGCCTGTAAAAACCAAAAGCGTAATTTTGTCATGGAACACATGTACAAAATTACGCTTTCGATAGGCGAGCTGGCTTGACGCCCGACCTCAATCAAAAATAATTTGGTGGAAACGCTAGACCTGAGCCAGCATTTTTTCTAACACAGGGCGGGTGGAAACCACATGGCGATCGAGTCCCAACTGTTTAGGCGAGATCCCTACCGCTAAGGCAACCAATTGGGGTAGGTGTAGAACAGGCAATCCTAACTTTGTCCCAATCACCCGTTCCACTTCGGGTTGACGAGAATCTAAATTGAGGTGGCAGAGGGGACAGGGGGTGACAAGGCAATCGGCTCCAGCGGCGATTGCTTCCTGAATGTGATTGCCTGCCATCTGGAACGACTGCTCAGTGGCATAGCTGGACAGGGGCCAACCACAGCACTGGGTGCGTCCTCGATAGTAAATCGGGGTGGCACCAACGGTGCGAAAGACATTTTCCATCGACTCAGGACTATGGGGATCATCGTAGGGCAGGTGTTTTTTGTGCCCGAAGCAAGTAGCACCCGTAGAAGGCAGCGCATTTTAGCCCAGAAAGCGATCGAGTGACTTTGGCTTGTAGGGCATCCAAGCCATAATCGCCCACCAACGCCCAGAGCAAATGTTTGACCTCGGTGCTGCCTTGGTAGGGGGAACAGCCTTCTTGGCGCAAAAGTCCATTGACTTGATCGAGGTAGGCGGGATTCGTCTGTTGAGCATCTTTTAGCCGCTCATCAACATGCCCAATCACCCCTTGGCAAGTGCTGCAATGGGTGAGTAGGGGCAGTTTCAGTTGTTCAGCAAGGGCGATGTTACGAGCGTTGACCGTGTCTTCTAGCAGTTGGGAGTCTTCTTTAAAGGTTCCCGACCCACAGCAAGCCGCTTTTTTTAGTTCCAGCAATTCAATTCCCAGTGCTTGGGCAAGGGCTTGGGTGGATTGGTGCAATTCACGGCAAGCACCCTGAGCCACACACCCTGGGAAATAGGCATATTTAAGAGTCATGGGATGTCAGTGTTCGTAGTCTTAATGGATCGGCAAGTGGTCACGCAATTTAGTCTGCCTCTCTATGATGACGTGTTCTCTGGAACTCTTGCTGACTTCTCAACCTGCTTTAACACGGGGAGTGGTCGTAGGAGGTGCGCCAGTCCTGATACAATACAGGTCGCTGACGAAGGGAATCGATCGCTTTCCTCCCTTGTTCCCTTACTTGATCTGCTGATTCTATGACACACTACCGGATTACTCTCCTTCCTGGCGATGGCATTGGTCCCGAAATTATGACCGTGGCAGTAGCGGTGCTGAAACAGGTGGGTCAGCAGTTTGCCATCGATCTCCAGTTCCAGGAAGCACTGATCGGGGGAGCGGCGATCGATGCCACTGGAGAACCCTTACCCGCCGACACGCTAGACCAGTGTCGCAACAGTGATGCAGTTCTCCTAGCGGCGATCGGGGGGTATCAGTGGGACAATTTGCCTAATGCGATCCGCCCTGAACGGGGATTGTTGGGATTGCGATCGGGCTTGGGGCTCTTTGCCAACCTGCGTCCCGCTCAGATTTTGCCTCAACTAATTGACGCCTCCAGCCTCAAACGCGAGGTGGTGGAGGGCGTGGACATCATGGTGGTACGGGAGTTGACGGGGGGGATTTACTTTGGACAACCCAAGGGCATCTTTGCCACTGAAACAGGGGAAAGGCGTGGCGTGAATACAATGGCGTACACCGAATCAGAGATCGAGCGGATTGGACGGGTTGCCTTTGAGACGGCTCGCAAGCGCCGGGGAAAGCTGTGCTCCGTCGATAAAGCCAATGTGCTGGAAGTATCCCAATTGTGGCGGGAGCACATCACCCAACTGGCGCAGGAATATCCGGATGTGGAGTTGACCCACCTCTATGTGGACAATGCCGCCATGCAACTAGTGCGCTATCCCAAACAATTTGACACGATCGTCACCGGAAATTTATTTGGCGATATCCTCTCCGATGCGGCTGCCATGCTGACGGGCAGTATTGGCATGTTGCCCTCGGCGAGCTTGGGCGCTGCCAATCCGGGGGTGTTTGAACCAGTCCATGGGTCTGCGCCCGATATTGCCGGACAGGACAAGGCAAATCCCCTGGCTCAAGTGCTGAGTGCGGCGATGATGTTGCGCTATGGGTTGAATCAGCCAAAAGCCGCCGATCGGATTGAGCAAGCCGTTCTAGCAGTTCTGGATCAGGGCTACCGAACTGGAGATATTGCTAGCGGAGCACCCGCGATCGGCTGTCAGGCGATGGGCGAGGCGTTGTTGCAGGCGCTCCAGTAGGTTGGTAGCCAGCTCATCAGATCCTTGGGATCGTGAATTAAATAACTTACAAAACCAGAATCGCCGTAAGCGCATAGCATTGCCATGTCCCTACATAGGAAAATTACACATTAATAAATCCGCGATCCTTAATAGTCTGATTCTAATAATCTGATTCTAGATTTTCCTGGAAGAACTCATCGCTACGGGAATAGACATCTTCGCGGGGCGATCGCCGTCGAGCTTCGTCACGCAGGCGTAGATCGTCGCGCAGTTCATCTTCGCGGACTCGTCCTTCACGGATGCGGGGACTTTCTTGCAGCAGCTTGGGCTTATCATCTGGACAAAACTCAAGACGAATCCGAACCCGTCCTCGTTGCCACCCTTGGTTGCCCAGCCGCAGTACTTCACACGCCAGCCCGTGGTTAAACCAACCCTCGGTTTCCTCCGTCCATTCGTCTTCTTGATCGCTAATTAACTGCGCCAAGGCGTCTAAAAATTCATTGACTCGAAAGGTGGGATTGGACATGAGGATGCGTCCACGGGTGATGTGGAGCACTTCGCTGTCTTGCAATAAGCCAAATTCTTGATCCATTGTTAGTACTCAGTGTGTTTATTCTCGGCAGTTGGGATGGTTCTTGGAAGGAGGTTGATTAAAAGAACCAACCGTAACTGTGTAATCCTTTGCCCAGCAGGTTAACTCCTAAATAGCAAATCCACACGACTGCAAACCCAGATGCAGCGAGCAGTGCTGGACGCCGCCCTTGCCAACCGCGAGTAATGCGGGCATGTAAATAGGCAGCAAAGACTAGCCAAGTGATGAATGCCCAAGTTTCCTTGGGGTCCCAGCTCCAATACGACCCCCATGCCTCGTTTGCCCATACTGCGCCCGCAACAATGCCAATGGTTAGCAGGGGAAATCCTAACCCAATCATGCGATAGCTGATGTTATCTAGCGTATCCGCCAAACTGAGCCGCTGGGGAGACAGGGAAACCGAGGACTCGATTGCCTGCGTTGACAGGGTTGCTACTCCACCGGATGTGGCGCTGGCAAAGGGGTCAGCGATCGCCACTCCGCTGCCATTGCCATCGACTCGATGCGTTGGTCAGTTTGGTGACTGAGCGATAGGCTCCAGTACCTACCGAGCTGCCTCGCAACTCAACGGGTTGACCACGGGTGACGACTAGGAAGGCGATTGCCAGCACTGCCCCCACCATCAGCGCCGCATAGCTCAACAGCATGACACTGACGTGCATCATCAACCAATTAGATTTCAACGCCGGGACAAGCGGCTCAGCCAGTTGCATCTGGGCAGGCAGGGAAAGGGTGGCAAAGGCAGTAATCCCTAATGCCACTGGCGCAGTGACCACTCCCACCAGAGTGCTACGACTCATGCGTTCAGCCACAAAATGAACCGTCGTAATGCCCCAAGCAATAAATAGCAGCGACTCATATAAGTTGCTCAGCGGGAAATAGCCCGCCTCGATCCATCGCGCTCCCAGCAGGGTGGCGAGTCCTAAGTTGGCGATCGCCATCCCAGCACTGGCAGTTAATGTCAGATGGGGCAGCGTTGGAAACGCCGCTCCCACCCAATACATCAGCATGGTAATAAACAGAACGGCAAATGCAGCGTTGTCAAGCCAACTCTGTAATGTAACCAAATCCATGCCCTTTCCCCCACTCGAACGAATCAATAAATTTGAAGCAAAATTCAAAGCAAATTGTTTAGCGCTCACTTTATCCTAGCGAGTCTTGTGCGCTCTGATGATTTCTCGTTTGAGCAATCGGCGATTGATTACTGGTTGCAGGTTAATTTTGCATTCAACATGCGTTAAACGCTGGCTACGGCTTGGGGAGTTAGCCGTGCCAGTACCTGCTTGAGCACCAGCACCGTCCAATCGATGTCCGCAATGGTTGTGCTGTGACCCAGCGTGAGGCGAATTCCAGTTTTAGCGACTCGATCGCCATAGCCCATTGCCTGCAAAATCGGGCTAGGAACCAGCTTGCCGCTGTGGCAAGCAGATCCGGCACTGATGCCAATCCCCGCTAGATTCATCTGTCGCACCAAGGTTTTGCCTGTCAACATTTCTCCATCAGCGTTGGGCAGACAAAAGCTGACATGGTGGGGCAGACGGTGGAGCCGATCGCCCGTCGGGGACAGTTCTGGCAGAGTGGCGAGGTGGTCAAACAGGCGATCGCGCAGGTAGATCAGGCGAGGGGTTTCAATTGCTATCTCCTGCATAGCCAACTCTGCCGCCACACCAAAGCCAGCCAAAATTGGAATTGCTTGAGTTCCCGATCGACGCTGCCCCTCCTGCCCACCGCCTAGCAGCAGGGGCGCAAGCTCAACTCCCGGACGAACGTACAACGCGCCTGCTCCTTGGGGTCCGTAAAGCTTGTGGCTTGACAGCGATAACAAATCTACTGGTAATCGTTGAACATCTATTGGTAGCCGCCCAGCCACTTGGACTGCATCGGTGTGAAACAACGCCCCATGATCGCGGGTAATTTGCCCCAGGACTTCGATCGGTTGGAGGGTTCCTACTTCGCTCTGCCCATAGATGATCGAGACTAAAACCGTGTTCGATCGCAATGCTGCTTGCAGATCGACTGGATCGACCCGACCTTGAGCATTCACCGGTAGCCGCGTCACGTCCCACCCCAATTGTTCTAACCACCGCACTGGTTCAGAAACGGCGGAATGCTCAACACTGGAAATGATCAGGTGTTGAGGCACGAGATGCTGTTGGGTCACCCCGAAAATAGCAAGATTGTCGGCTTCAGTCCCGCCCGAAGTGAAAACGATCGCATCGGGGGCGGCATTGAGCAACCCCGCGACCTGTATCCGGGACTGTTCAAGCACCGTCGCCGCCTGACTGCCCCACTGATGCAAGCTGGACGAATTCCCCCATTGCTGTGTTAGCACGGCTTGCATTTGGGCGATCGCCTCTGGACGAGTTGGCGTTGTGGCACTGTGATCCAGATAAATTTGCATAATTCTCTTAACTAACAACCGACAACATCGCCGTCTCCAGCATATCGTTCCGATGATTTCCCTACTAGTCAAATCTTTCTCAAGATAGACCATGAACGGTCTATCATCGCCATAAGCCAATGTTAGATGCCAATGTTAGATGTGTATCAGATATGAAATCCCCCTCTAGGTTTCTGGCGATTCCTCCGTATAATTAAAGCAGTAATGATAGAAATCACTATAAAAATGCCCCGTTGGTGCGGTGTGCTTCGTAATCGGGAGACCAGTTGTCTATGGCAATGATTGAAACCAAGACCGAACCCATGGTGCTCAACATGGGACCCCACCACCCCTCCATGCATGGTGTGTTGCGGCTAATTATGACGCTGGATGGGGAAGACGTTGTCGATTGTGAGCCTGTGATTGGCTATTTACATCGAGGCATGGAAAAAATTGCCGAGAATCGAACCAATGTCATGTATGTCCCCTATGTCAGCCGTTGGGACTACGCAGCAGGCATGTTCAACGAAGCAGTAACCGTCAATGCACCCGAAAAACTAGCCGATATTCCTGTTCCTCGACGCGCGAGTTACATCCGCGTCATCATGCTAGAGCTAAATCGCATTGCCAACCATTTGCTATGGCTTGGTCCTTTTCTGGCAGATGTGGGTGCTCAAACCCCCTTCTTCTATATCTTCCGTGAACGAGAATTAATCTACGATCTGTGGGAAGCAGCAACAGGCTACCGCATGGTTAACAACAACTATTGGCGCATTGGTGGTGTTGCTGCCGACTTGCCCTACGGTTGGGTAGATAAATGCAGTGATTTTTGCGACTACTTCTTGCCCAAAGTTGACGAGTACGAGCGACTGATTACCAATAACCCCATTTTCCGTCGTCGAGTCGAAGGAGTGGGAACGATCGCCCGCGAAGATGCCATCAATTGGGGCTTGTCAGGTCCCATGCTACGAGCATCAGGGGTCAAGTGGGATTGCGGAAAGTCGATCACTACGAGTGCTATGACGACTTTGACTGGGACGTGCACTGGGAGACCGCAGGCGACTGCTTTGCCAGGTATGTTGTGCGAATTCGGGAAATGCGCGAATCAGTCAAAATTATTCGCCAAGCATTGCAGGGATTGCCTGGAGGTCCCTATGAAAACCTAGAAGCAAAACGTATGGCTTCTGGACCTAAGTCTGAGTGGAACGCGTTTGATTACCAATTTATTGGTAAAAAGATCGCACCAACCTTCAAGATCCCCAAAGGGGAGCACTACGTCCGGGTTGAGAGTGGCAAAGGTGAGCTAGGAATCTACATTATTGGGGATGACAACGTGTTCCCGTGGCGATGGAAGATTCGAGCTGCCGATTTCAACAACCTGCAAGTATTGCCTCACATTCTTAAAGGGGTGAAAGTAGCTGATGTGGTTGCGATTTTGGGCAGCATCGACATCATTATGGGATCAGTCGATCGATAACATTCGATACCATCTCTCCAAGCAACTTTAGTTCAGGATTCTTACTTAAAGTCAAGTGAGAATCCTGAATTGTCTATTTTAAAGACTTGTATAGCAGAATTTGGCGTGGGCGACCAAACAAGTTGCTCAGGCTTGGTTCGGAGCGATACAGATCGTATCCCGCTTTTGTGTAAAGCCTGTGGGCAGCCGTATTATCTTCCATCACATGTAAATAGAGTGTGGAATAGCCCCACTCTAGGGAGATTTTTTCACAGTGTTTTAGCAGATTGAGGGCGACCCCTTGGCGGCGATAGGGGGCGGCGATCGCCAAATTTGAGAGATACACATGTTGCTCCAAAGGCGCAAACCAGACTGGGTGACGGACACCAATCTCAACGGTGCCAGCGATCGAGGAGTAGCTAGGAGAACCTAGGGTTGTTTGGGCGATTGGGGCTTCAATCGTAGGTAATGCCACGGCGACTAGACAGGCGTAGGGGGTCGATCGGGTGCGAAGTCGATGACGCAAATCTTCGTAAATGCCTAACCGCAGCAGTGGATGCAGCCAATTTGTCCAACCAGTTGAGACATGAAAACTGCTAACTAAAATTTCGACAATCGGATTTAAGTCCTGCGATCGTGCCGTCCGAATGAGAAATGGAAAGGGCTGAAGCGATCGCCCTTCAGATTTGAAGTTAGAAGACATGCCTATTAAAAAACTGAGGTGAAGGAAAGGGAGGCACAGACTAGGGTTGACACCAGATCTTAAGCAGATTACCTCATTTTAATCCTGAGATTCCAAATGAAATGCTGTATTCGGATAAAGGGGTTGCCAGCCTGTCCCATGTGGGTGAGAAAAAATACTGGGTGACGGATATTCCTGTCTCAGGTGTTTGCTTATTCCACATTAGTTTTCTCAGCCACGTTCTGCAACTCAATTTTTCACCTTAATCCTCCCATTGGTCTGCTCCTCTCATCGGTTCGAGTGATTGCCAGTTTTTTCCATGTAAGGCGATCGGACAAGTCCGCAATTGTTAAATTTCTCTAGATCAGGTTAACTATAAAAACACGAGCGCAAAATGATCGTTCAGCAACTTTGACTACACATTTTTATGTCAGTCAATTCACAATTCGTTTATGGGCAAGCTTGTGCCTATGATTAAGTTGGATGCGTTGGTAATCAAATACCTTCCTGCTCGGCTTAAACCCATTACCAGTGCTCACGGTTTTGGCGGAGGCAATCGTCGTGGGAGCAGCGATTGGATTATTAGGGTGTACTGCCGATATCGATACCTACCGTCCTAGCTAAAGTCCAGCTCAGTTAGCCAGCATGAATAGAACCGAAAACGGGGCGTTAGCGCACAGTCAGATTGATACCATCGTTGAGTCAATGTGTTGTACACGATGGCATCGCACAACAGCTTATTTCCCCTGCATCAGGAGAACGGTGCATGACGTCCCCAGACCCTAGTAGACCCAAAATTCTGGTTGTTGATGATGAGCCAGATAATCTAGATCTGCTTTATCGCACCTTTCATCGCGAGTTTAGGGTGCTCAGAGCGGAAAGTGGTCCTATGGCACTAGGAATTTTGGCAACCGAGGGAGACATCGCTGTGATCATCTCCGACCAGCGCATGCCCTCCATGAGTGGAACGGAATTTCTTAGTCTGACGGCTACCCAGTACCCTGACATTATCCGGATCATCCTCACCGGGTATACTGATGTGGGAGATTTGGTCGAAGCAATCAATTCCGGCAAGGTTTTCAAGTATGTTACGAAACCCTGGGACGATGAAGAGCTAAAAGCAGTGGTGCGTCAAGCGGTCGATACCCACAACGTTCTTAAGGCAAGAACTCAAGAACTACGGCGTACCCTCCGCCAAGAATCACTCCTCAACGCCGTCACCAATACTATTCGCAGCGCCCTCAACTATCGCCAGATTCTACAAACGATCGTCGAGACGGTAGGACAAACCTTTGAAGTCGATTATTGTCTGCTGCGTCCGGTGCAAGACAACCGCATGCAGGACGAACTCTTTGTCTATACCCACCCCACCGTTGAGGCTCTGCCAATGCCCCAATCGTGGAATCGGCGTAGCTTGATGTGCACCGTGTGGGAGACGTGGGATGTGCAGGTTATCTATGATGTGGAGGCAGATCAGCGAGTTGGAGCCAGTTTAGAACCCAACTGCCACCAAGCTTTTGTCGAGGTAGGGATTGCATCGAGCCTTGTCGTACCACTGATCTGGCAACAGGAGCTAATGGCGGTGCTGGCGCTACACCAAACCGGACAGGGACGGCGTTGGCAAGATGATGAGGTACAGCTTGTGGTCATGGTGGCTGACCAAGCGGCACTGGCACTCTCCCAAGCCCGTGCCTACGAACAAGCCCGATCGCTTGCGCGTCGGGTGACGCTGGTCAATACCATCACAGCGGCAATTCGCTCTAGTCTTGATCCCCAAGAGATTTTTGCAGCAATTACCCAAAAGCTCGGTCAGGCGTTGCGCGTAGACGGCTGTGCCCTTTCCCTCTGGACAGAGGATGACGAGTTTGTCCAGTGCGTTGGACTACACGTCGCCACGGAGGACGGCGGAGAGTTTGTAGACCTGTCTTCGCCGCAGACATCCCCATTGGAGGGCAGTGTAGCGGATCGAACTGGGCTGATTGCAGACGACAATACTCCCCATCGTTACCAACTCCCCCAATCACTTGTGCCGATCGAAGGCAATCCAGTCCTCAAACAACTGTTGACTACTCAGATCCCTGTAGTGATCGATGATCTAAGTCAACAGCCTGCAATGAATATTTTAGACTTACCACTGCGATCGCCTGCACGGGCACTGCTAGTCGTGCCACTGTTATACGACGGTAAGATCATCGGCAGCATCTCCCTTCGGCAAATGAATGATCCCCGTCATTGGGAAGCAGAGGAGGTAGAACTTGCGCAAACCGTAGCGGCACAGGCAGCGATTGCCGTTCAACAATCCCGGCTCTATCAAAAAACCCGACAACAAGCCGAGCAATTATTGGAACTCGATCGTCAAAAAACTGAGTTCTTTCAAAATGTCTCCCACGAGTTTCGTACCCCATTGACCCTGACGATCGGACCACTAGAATCGGCAGTTGTCCAAGAACAGGGATTGACGCATGAGCAATCCGTCGTAGCACTGCGCAATTCTCGTCGTCTGTTGCGATTGGTCAACCAATTGCTCGATCTGCAACGATTGGATGCCGGACGGATGCAACCTCGATTCCGACCATGCAACTTAATTGATTTTGTGACACAGGTTGTTGATTCATTTCGGGTCTACTGCGAGAAGAAACAGATTGATTTGGTGACAACCCTAATGGATTGCCCCCCCATCTATCTAGACCTGGAGAAGTTTGACAAAGTACTCTATAACTTACTGTCAAATGCCATGAAATTCACCCCCGTTGGCGGTAGCATTACCGTGGTCTTGGAGCACTTGGGGGATCATTGCCTGTTGCAGGTCAAAGATACGGGGGTGGGCATTCGCCCTGATCAAATCCCCCACTTATTTGAACGATTTCGCCAAGCCGATGGATCGGCTAGTCGTAGTCATGAGGGCAGTGGGTTAGGCTTAGCCCTAGTTAAGGAGTTGGTGGAGTTGCATGGTGGACAGGTATCGGTTGAATCTAGCTATGGAGCAGGGGCAACCTTTACGGTTTGGTTGCAAACAGGTAGCACCCATCTGCCGCCCAACCAGGTAATTGAAATTCCAGCGGAAATTGAGGGCAGTCGTGCTGCGATCGAGCTAGCCGATGTCGAACTAGAAGCCCAGCCCGATCTTGTGAATCCAGTTTCGTCCAAACCCCTCTCATTGGTTACTCCGGCATCGGGAGAAGCAAAATCCGCCGCCGCTAAAATTTTGGTTGTTGATGACAACCCCGATCTAAGGACCTATGTGGCGACAATCTTGCAGGCAGAGGGATATCAAGTCATCCTTGCCCGAAATGGGGCTGAGGGATTTCAACTCACTCAGGAGAGGCATCCTCAATTAATCGTTACCGATTTAATGATGCCCCTCGTGTCTGGTCTAGAGATGATCCAAATGCTGCGCCGACAAGAGGATCTCCAGGGCATTCCAATTATCTTATTGACTGCCAAAGCCGACGATGAAACCCGACTAGAAGGGGTGGAAGGGGGAGCAGATGCCTATCTGTCAAAACCATTCAACCACCGGGAGTTATTGGCAGAGGTCCGAAATTTGCTTGCCTTAAAGGAAAATGAGCGCAAGGTGGCTGAGTTAAATAACTATCTAACTGAGTCTATTTTGAAACGATTTCTTCCCCGATCGCTGGTGGACAAAGCGGCGCGAGGAGAGTTGGCGCTCGATCTGCGTCCGGAGCCACGGATGGTGACGATCCTATTTAGCGACATCGTTGGCTTTACCCAATTGTCAAATACCCTGCGATCGCGGCGTGTGGCAGAGTTACTAAATGAGTATTTGACAGAAATGACCCACGCCATTTTTGAGAATGGAGGAACGGTGGATAAATTTATGGGAGACGCCATCTTAGCAATTTTTGGAGCGCCAGAGGAAATCAGCCCCAACGACCAAGTTAAGCAGGCAATTGCAGCGGCTCGGCAGATGTACCGCGCCCTTGCCAAGTTGAACGAACGCTGGCAAGCACAAGGAATTAGCAAGGTCGAATTTCGCTGTGGAATTCATCAAGGCACAGCGGTTGTGGGTATGTTTGGCAGTGCCGAGCGAGCAGACTACACAGCGATCGGACCCAGCGTCAACATTGCCGCTCGAATACAAGAAGCAGCAGAACCCAGCACTATCCTAGTATCCGCCGCCGTTGCCGATTACCTCGATCAAGATACCATTACAAAGTTTAGTCCGCTGGCGCTGCGGGGGATAGACGAAACGGTGCTCACCTTCTCTATCCACACCGACGATCCAACCATTGGCGGTTCTGACTCAATGCCGCTTACTGGATCTTAGGAAATGTTTATCTATTTACGTACTGTTCGGTTCCAAGACACCGACGCAGCCGGAGTAGTCTATTTTGCCAATGGATTGACTCTATGCCATGAAGCTTACGAGGCGTCGCTGGCAGAGTCGGGGATCCCATTGCGATCGTTCTTCAGTGGTGCGATCGTGGCAGTGCCGATCGTCCATGCCAGCATTGACTTTTTGCAACCCCTCTACTGCGGCGATCGTCTACTAATTCACCTGACTCCCAAACTCTCCACACCGTTTTCGTTTGAAATCGCTTATCAACTTCGTCTGCAAAATCAACCAGAGCAGTTGATTAGTCGGGCAACCACTCGCCATGTCTGCATCAATGCGGCTCAACAGAGCAAAATTGCCTTGATTCCCGAACTAATGCATTGGTTAGATCAATGGCAGGTATAATACTCCACCAAACATCGTTACCCGCTGAGAGCCATTCCCCATGCCAAACTATCCATGGCAAATTGTTGACAAATTGGTATAAGATAGCGACTTAGCTTAGTCAAGCTAGTATACGAAATGCCTATGAGTGGGCGAAGTAAATACCAACGATTGCTTGACCATTTGCAACAAAGCCACGAATCGGAGATTACCCTTTCCTTTGCCGAGATTGAAGCGTTAACCGGAGCCTTGCCCCACTCTGCCTACCATCAACGGGCATGGTGGAGCAATCGCAGCAAGGGAGCACTTCAGGCAAAAGCGTGGATGTACGCTGGCTTTTTAGTTGCACAGCTAGATTTGGCAACTGGCAGAGTAACGTTCCGCAAACCTCCCACTCAGTATGTGGTAAAGCGGGTAGGAGGCACTATCCAGTGGAATGGTGAACTGGTGCGAGGATTGCGCCGCCACATGGGGCTTACCCAAAAAGAATTTGCGGAAGAATTAGGGGTGCAGCAACAAACAGTCAGCGATTGGGAAACGAACACTTACGACCCCAAGCGATCGATGTCAAAGTTTCTCACCATTGTGGCTGAACGTGCAGGGTTCACCTACAGGGAGGAATAGTCGTAGGTTCTATAGCGGTGTGCGAGTTTGTTGAGTACACTTGTAAGAGTCAGATTGCTTTATTTCCCCTGCTTCTATGAGACCCTATTCCTGTGACTTGCGCCAAAAGATTGTAGAGCTTTACAACAACGGTGAAG
>JAAUSV010000240.1 GCA_012032525.1 Leptolyngbyaceae cyanobacterium SL_7_1 | reverse complement strand
GCAGGTTACCAACCTGAAGTGGCATATTTTTGAGTGTTTGCACGAAGTCAAGTTGATCGTTGATTTGGTGGTAGAAGGTGGACTTGCCAAGATGCGCGACAGCATCTCCAATACAGCGGAATATGGCGACTACACTCGTGGTCCTCGTGTGATCACCGACGACACCCGCGTTGAAATGCGCAAGATTCTCAAGGAGATTCAAACCGGACAGTTTGCCCGCGAGTTTGTGGTGGAAAATATGTCTGGCAAGGCTGGGTTCACTGCCATGCGGCGTCGGGAAGCGGAACATCCGATTGAGGCGGTGGGTCAAGATCTCCGTGCCATGTTCAGTTGGTTAAAGAAGGTCTAATTGGTTTAATCGGTCTAATGGACGGGGCAATTTCAAGCAATTGCCCCAAAATCCAGATCCCACCGATTGATCAAATCTGTTTGGCGCCGTTCTCCGTATTTCTAACAACGCTTCATCGTCATTAGGAGGTCTATGGCAACCCGATCGCAACTCGTCCCCCTGCTGCTGGCAACTGTGGGTAGCGTCGTCATTTCCAGTGCTGCCGATGCCCAACTGCCGGCAAACCTGACTGGCAGCATCACGATCGAAGTCAGCGACTTACAAGATCAAGAAGGCAATATTTGTTTCAAACTGTTTTCGGGACGGCAAGGCTTCCCGAATGACGACGAGGCAATGGTAAAGCGCGAGTGTGTGTCGATTTCTGAGCATCTAGCCACCTCGGAGAATGCCGATTTTACGGTCACTTTTGATGATTTGACCTACGGCACCTATGCCCTGGCGATCTACCACGATCGCAACCAAGATGGCGAACTCAATCGCGGCATGTTTGGCATGCCGATCGAAGGCTACGGCTTCTCCAACGACGCTCCCGCCGTGGATGGTCCTGCCCAATTTGACGACGCCGTCTTTTTCCTGGCAGGCTCCAATACTACGATCGCCATCCGGATGAAATACCCTCAATAACCCCAACCAATGGCGATCGTTACCTGCAACGCAATCCACTTTCAAGCGGTTCAAGCGGTGTTGTTTGATAAGGACGGCACCTTGGCAAACTCAGAAGGATTTTTGCGGAATCTGGGGCAACGGCGATCGCGGTTGATCGATGCCCAGATTCCGGGGGTGGGGGAGCCGTTGTTGATGGCGTTTGGTGTGGAGGGCGATCGGATTGATCCAACCGGGCTGCTAGCCGTGGGCACCCGGTACGAAAACGAGATCGCCGCCGCTGCCTACATTGCAGAAACAGGGCGCAGTTGGATGGAATCTTTAGGAATTGCCCGCAACGCTTTTATAGAAGCCGATCGGGTCACTCCTCGTAAAGCAGACGAGACGCCGTTGATGGAGGGCGCAATCGAACTCCTGCAAACTCTCTTGACTGCCAAGGTGCGTGTGGGCATTCTCTCCTCCGACAGCACCTCAAACGTGGAGGATTTTGTGCAGCGCTATGAACTAACTCCCTATATTCATCTGTGTATGGGAGTCGATCGCGCCCCTGCCAAACCCGATCCAGCCCTGTTTAACCAAGCCTGCGAGGCAATGGGAGTGTTGCCAAACCAAACGCTGATGGTTGGGGACTCGACCGCCGACATACTGATGGCGCAGGCGGCGGGGGCGATCGGGTGTGTTGGGATAACGGGAGGATGGATGCAGACGATTCAGCTCAATCAGGCGGATGCAGTGATCCAGCGCTTAGCAGAGTTGGCGATCGTCTAACTTTGACAACAAAAAAATCCGATTTTTGTTTTTCAGATGCCCCGGTTGGGATTGGCTTTAATCTCAAAACATCCTATTCTGTTTCTACCACTAAGTAACTATACTTTAAAGATCGATCGACTTCTTAATAGAGTTGAGGAGTTGTTCGGTTTTTATGTGTTCTATCTTTGTTGAGCCGTCTAGCAAAAGAGAGGTTGGTTCATTGTCTCGTCGCTACTTTTTTACTTCAGAGTCGGTAACGGAAGGTCATCCTGACAAAATGTGTGACCAGATCTCAGATACGATTCTCGATGCCCTACTCACCCAAGACCCAACAAGTCGAGTGGCGGCAGAGGTCGTTGTCAATACGGGTCTCGTACTGGTTACAGGAGAGATCACTTCCTCTGCCCAGGTTAACTATGTCGATCTGGTTAGACAAAAGATTGCCGAAATTGGCTACACCGATGCAATGAACGGCTTCTCAGATCAAAGCTGTGCAGTTTTGATCGCATTGGATGCCCAATCCCCCGATATTGCCCAGGGGGTCGATACGGCACAGGAAATGCGGGATCAAACCAGCGACGAAGCGCTGGATGCGATCGGGGCAGGCGATCAGGGTTTGATGTTTGGCTTTGCTTGCAATGAAACGCCGGAACTGATGCCACTACCCATCAGTTTGGCGCATCGGATTTCGCGTCGATTAGCCGCCGTGCGCAAGGCAGGGCAACTTCCCTACCTACGTCCCGATGGCAAAACCCAAGTGACCGTGCTCTATGAAGATGGTCAACCGATCGGGATTGACACCATCCTCGTCTCCACCCAGCACACCCCCACGATCGACCAGATCACCGAGCAATCTGAAGTACAAGCGCGGATCAAACAGGATCTGTGGACCGCCGTGGTGCAGCCTGTGTTTGCCGACATTGCGCTTAAACCCGACGACAACACTCGGTTCTTGGTCAACCCCACTGGCAAGTTTGTCATCGGCGGACCCCAAGGGGATGCCGGATTAACCGGACGCAAGATCATCGTTGACACCTACGGCGGCTATTCCCGCCACGGTGGTGGTGCTTTCTCCGGCAAAGACCCCACCAAGGTCGATCGCAGTGCTGCCTATGCCTGTCGCTACGTGGCAAAAAACATCGTGGCAGCGGGATTAGCCGAGAAATGCGAAGTGCAACTCAGCTATGCGATCGGCGTGGCGCGTCCGGTCAGCATCATGGTAGACACCTTTGGTACGGGCAAGATCGAAGACGATCGCCTACTCGAACTAGTCAAGAAGCACTTTGAACTACGTCCGGCTGGGATCATTCAGACCTTTAATCTCTGCCGCATTCCCGTTGAACGAGGGGGACGGTTCTATCAAGACGTAGCGGCATACGGGCACTTTGGGCGATCGGATCTCGACCTCCCCTGGGAGAAAACCGACAAAGCGGCTGTGTTAAAAGAAGCCATCCAGGCGGTTTCTGGAGTAGCGCACTAGGTCAGGTTAATGGTTTCGGGGGACGATCGCCATCGATCGCAGTCGGTTGATCACCGCAATCAATTCCAACTCCCGAAACCGCACCAAATCGCCTTGAGGATGGGCGGTGATGGTGTCAAACCCAGTGTCGAGTTGGTGGGCGATCGCAGTGGCAATTTCCGCCAATGTCCGACGCCCATCTAGGTAGTGCTGTTGCAGGTAAGCGAGCGCCGCGCCGATCGCTCGTAGCTGCCCCATTTCCACCAGTTGTTCTACGGCAGACACATCGATCGTCTCACTGCCAAATATCAACTCATCTAGATCGCGCACCTTGAGTTTGGCAGAGCGAGGGGCATCGTCCTCGTCGCGCCGGGGCTTGGGGGAGTCGAGCCGTTTGGGCAGGGGAATGCGCGGTGTTAAATTACCAAAGGCGGCACCACCCTCAGACTGGCGATCGGTGGTATATTGCAGGGCGATCGCCTTTGCCTCTACGGTGACATCCGCGGGTTGAAACTCGGTCATAGCGATCACCGTGTCCGCCACGTCAAAATAATCCCCACTCCCCCCCATGACTAAAATTGTCGAGACCCCATAGTCCTGGTAGAGCTGGCGAATCTTATCAATGAATGGGGTGATCGGCTCCCTCTCCTTAGCAATTAGCGCCTGCATCCGCCGATCGCGAATCATAAAATTGGTTGCAGACGTGTCTTCATCCACCAGCAGCACCTGCGCCCTGCCTCTAGTGCCTCGACAATGCTGGCAGCTTGAGAGGTGCTGCCGCTGGCATTCTCCGTAGAAAATTGGCTGGTCGATCGCCCCTGGGGTAGGTGGTTGATGAAGGGGGAAATGTCCACGCCTGCCACACTGCGCCCGTCTTCGGCACGAATTTTCATCGCCTGCGGATGGGTAATCACCCATTCGCGTCCATCACCAGGGATGTGGTTGTAAATGCCCAGGGCTATTGCTCGTAGCAGCGTAGATTTGCCGTGATACCCACCCCCGACGATGAGGGTAATTCCAGGAGGAATCCCCATTCCGGTGATCCTGCCCTGGTTGGGGCGATCGAATGCTACTCGTAACGCTTCAGGCGCTTGAAACAGCAGGGCTCCATTTTTCAGGGGGCGATCGTCCACTCCACTATGGCGGGGCAACTGGGCTCCATCGGCGACGAAAGCAACCAATCCCCGTTCGACCATCTGTTGCCGCACCCAATCGGCATCTTCCACGGCTTCGACGTGCCGTTGTAGGGCGATCGCATCCAGATTGACGTAGCGCAACGCCCGATCGACAATCTCAGGAATATCGTCACACAACAATTCAGCGGCTTGGCGTCCCAAAATCTGCCGACCCCGCGCTGGCAAGCCCACGGTGAACCGTGCCTCTACTTGCTGGGCTGAGACTAGGATCGAACTGCGATCGAGCACTTGCTGACTGGGGCGAAGGATGCCAATCAAGCCACTATTGCCACTACCCCGGCGATCGCTCACCTGAGTAGCCTGATCAAATTGGCGATTTAGATAATCTTGTAAGGCGATCGAGCGACTGGCAGACCGATACAATTCCAGAGGAAACTCGGCTCCCGTTCGTCCCGCTTGGGGCACTTGCACCCGCAAACGACTAGGAGCCGCAAATGGATCACCTTGGACATGATCGATCAGCAGAGTAAAACCGGGAAATTTGTAGGTTCCCTGGATTTGTTTATAGGCTCCATAGCTTTGGCGATCGAGGCGCAAAAGCAGGTCGCGCAAGTCTTGGACAGAGGGCATGGTCTAGAGAATCTGCGAGAGGAATTTTTTGGTGCGTTCCTCTTGGGGATTGTTGAAAAACTCTTCTGGGGTAGCTTCTTCGACCAATAGCCCATCTGCCATCAAGACAACCCGATCGGCAACTTCTCGCGCAAAGCCGACTTCGTGGGTGACAACCACCATGGTCATCCCGGAGTCCGCCAGCGTGCGCATCACGTCTAGCACTTCCCGCACCATCTCTGGGTCAAGGGCAGAGGTGGGTTCATCAAACAACATGATTTTGGGTTGCATGGCTAGGGCACGGGCGATCGCCACCCGCTGCTGCTGCCCACCCGACAGTTGTCCGGGAAATTTCTTGGCTTGTTCCAAAATCCCCACCCGTTCTAACAACTTCAGTGCCACCTCTTCCGCCTTGGCTTTGGGCCAGCGACGCACCCAAATGGGAGCCAACATCACATTCTGCAACACGCTCAAGTGGGGGAACAGGTTGAATTGCTGAAACACCATGCCCACCTCCCGTCGAATCGTGTCGATGTTCTTTAGGTCGTGGGAGAGCCGGATGCCATCAACGTCAATACTGCCTTTCTGATAGGACTCCAGAGCATTGAAGGTGCGAATGAAGGTGGATTTTCCAGAACCGGACGGTCCCATCACCACCAACACTTCCCCTTTGTTGACGCTGAGGCTGACTCCGCGCAACACATGGAAATTATTGTCGTACCACTTCTCTACGTCCCTAGCCACAATAATGGGTCCCGAACTGACCCCATTGTTTGAGACAGTATCCGTTTGAAATTGTGTCATCGGCTTTTCTCCCTTGGATAGTCGTGTCGTGCGATCGATCGGCGAGGCTAATGAGTTCTCACTCTAAACACTCTAATCTTTAAGATAATGGCGCTAGAGTCCTCCAGCAGTAGTCGGAATAACAGCGTTGGAGGGATTTGCCCCAGCCGTGTGCCCAGTGTTGAGTCGCTGCTCAATTTGGCGACTTCCCAGGGACATGGCATAGCAGAAAAGCCAAAAGATCAAGCCGACAAACAGCAAGACCTCCCGAAATCTTCCCAAAAATTCAGAGTTCGCCAGTACCGATCGACTAATCCCCAGCAACTCCACTAATCCCACAATACTCAATAATGTCGTGTCTTGAAACAGACTGATAAATTGACCCACAATCACCGGAATTGAAACCTTCAATGCTTGGGGTAGGACAATCAACCCCGTAGTCAACAAGGGATTCAGCCCTAGCGCCTGTGACGCCTCTGTTTGTCCACGGGGAATCGATTGTAAGCCACCGCGAATGTTTTCTGCCATGTAGGCAGCACTAAAGAGTGTCAAGCCGATGATGCCGCGCAACACTCGATCGGGGCGCATTCCCTCCGACAAAACATGGGAATCATCACCTGCCCCATGAAGAGAATGACGATCAGCGGCACCCCGCGAATCAGCTCAATATAGATTGTACAGAGCCAACGCACCACGGGTAGGTTGCTGCGTCGTCCCAGTGCCAACAGCACTCCGATCGGGAAACACAACACAATACTCACCACCGCCATCATCAGCGTCAACATCAACCCGCCCCAGAGATCGGTGCCAATTTCCTGCAAGCCAAAACCGCCCCCAATCAACCAGAGAGAAATCGGAAACAGAAGGACCCACGCCGCCGATACCCATTTGCCGATGGCGGGATAGGTGCGTCCCACCTGTCGTCCGATCCAGGCAAACGCGACTACGATCGCAATCCCTGCCAACATCATCACGTGCGGCAAGGGACGGTAGGCAACATTGCCCTCTGCGTCAGCAGTGATGGGCAACAGGGCAGCTAACAAACCTGCGATCGCAATACCAATCAACGTGGTTCGACTAAATAATTTCGCCAGATTACGTGCCAAAATCCCCCACGATAGCCCCGCCAACACGCAAATCATGCCGCAGAGCAACCAAATCCGCCAGCGCTCATCGATCGGATATCGTCCCACCATATAGAGCGACATATTGGCGGGAATCACTCGCCATTGAGCCACTTGGGTTGTCCACACCCAAAACCCTCGCCCAACCCAAAACAACACCGCCAACACCCCGATCGTCAGCAGCGAATTTTGCCAACCATTAAACAGATTTTTTTGCATCCACGCCACGGGAGTGGGCTGAGCAACGATCGGTGCAGAGGTCGAAGTAGCAGTAGTCATAGGGCGATCGACAAACAAGTTAGGGAAGGGAGCTAAACAGTTCTAACGCACAGCTCTGGTGTAAACCGATAGCCAGCATTAGCGTTCTTTGACCTGAACTGCTCGGTTGAGCTGGTTCATCAATACAGAAATTGTCAGGGTGAGCAATAGATAACAGCCTGCAATAATCACGAACACCTCCACAGGGCGTCCAGTTTGGTTGAAGGTCGTACTTGCCACCGAGTAGATTTCGGGGAAGGCGATGGCAAACCCCAAACTAGAGTTTTTTGCCAAACTTTGGTACATGCTGTTGAGGGAAGGAATCATCACCCGCAAAGCTTGGGGAAACACCACCAACCGCATGACTAAATTGGAACCCAACCCTAGCGATCGGGCTGCTTCCCACTGTCCTTTAGAAACCGATTGAATCCCCGCCCGCACAATTTCTGCGATAAAGGCTCCGGTGTAGAACGTCAGTCCAGCCAACAAGGCTGAAAATTCTAACGTTAGCCGGATACCACCCTGCACCTGACCTGGGGCATCAGAACTCGGAAACTGCCATCCCAAGCCAAATAGGATAATCAATAGCGCTGCGATCCCCAGCCCAGCTAGAGTAACCAACTGAGGTTTGCCAGAGGCTGCCTGTTCCACAATTCGCCTGGTGCGCCAGCGCCAGACAAAGAGGGCGCGATCGCCATCAATGCCAAGACCAGCAACCACAGCCACACAGACGTTTGATTTTGGGGCCACGGAATTACCACCCCGGACTTACTCATGTAGAGGAGATTGTCCACCTCAATTTGATCCTGGGGACGCGGCAACTGAAAGAACACCGCAAAGTACCAAAAGAATAGCTGA
>JAAUSV010000239.1 GCA_012032525.1 Leptolyngbyaceae cyanobacterium SL_7_1 | reverse complement strand
TCGTAGGATTCGTCACGCTATTTGGCGTTGCTACCCGCAATGGTTTGTTGCTGGTAGACAATTACAACACCAAGTTCGCCGCCGGAATGCCCCTGAAAGACCTGCTAATCCAAGGCTCGATGGAACGGCTCAACGCCATTCTCATGACTGCCTTTACCTCCGCCCTGGGATTAGCCCCACTGGTGATCACAGGTGGACCCGGAAAAGAGCTACTGCAACCCCTATCGATCGTTGTTCTGGGGGGACTGTTTACCTCCACTGCCCTGACGCTGCTGATCCTCCCAGCGCTCTATGCTCGATTCAGTAAACACCTATTCCCCAACCAGTACTTGTTAAGAACAGCAAAATGCTTCCTTCAGAACGTAAGACTGTCCAGCAATGGCTAACCAGCAAGTGCTTGGTAGTATAGTCTAAAATATGACAGGATAGCGCTTGTGATTTTTTGTTTACAAGGCTGGATTGACAATCTTACTGTAGTGGCAGGCTTGCTGTGGTAGAAAAGCTCAAGGATGTAGTACTTGATGAAGAGGAGCAAATTGAGGATGAGTCCTCTGTAGATGATGTTGTTGCTCCAATTCGATATGACATTTCTAGTTATGGTGCGGATTATGATGTTGAAGGATTAGTTAAAAGATTAAACCGAAATGATATTCTTGTTCCTCGTTTTCAAAGAAATTACGTTTGGAATCAAGCAGAGGCTTCACGCTTTATTGAGTCCCTACTTTTAGGCTTGCCTGTCCCATCAATTTTTTTGGCACGCGAATCAGAGTCTAATAAACTTTTAGTCATTGACGGTCAACAAAGGCTAAAAACTCTTCAATTCTTCTATAGCGGCTACTTTAATCCTCAGGAAAAAGAAGAGAAAAGAAAAGTTTTTAAGTTAATAAAAGTGCAGCCAGAATTTGACGGTTTAACTTATGAAACCTTACCTGAAAAGATAAGGTTAAGTTAAACGATTCCTTGATTCATGCAATCATAATTAAACAAGAATCTCCTCGAGATGGTGACACAAGCATCTACCACATTTTTGATCGATTAAACAGTGAAGGGCGCAGCCTAACTCCTCAAGAGATCAGAGCAGCGGTAGAGTCACGGAAAATTTATTGAGTTTATCAAAGATTTAATGATCACTCCTCTTGGAGGGCAATATATGGCAAGAGGAATAGTCGGTTGAAGGATCAAGAGTTAATTCTCAGGTTCCTTGCTTTCTATTTTAATGGAAAGAACTACGAGAAGCCAATGAAAGAATTTCTAAACAAATTCTCCCAGAAAAATCATAATGCAATGATGATTTTCTTGTTAAAGCACGAAAAACTTTTCGTCTCCACTATTGATGTGGTTTTTGAAAGTCTCGGGAAAGAGGCTTTCAGACCTACTCGTTCTATTAATGCGGCAGTGTTCGATTCTGTAATGGTTGGTCTTGCTCGTAGAATAGAAGTGGATTCGGATTTAGATAACTATAAGGTTAAGAAAGCATATGAAGAGTTGCTTGCTGATGAAAAGTATCTTGAACTGATATCTCAATCTACCTCAGACGAAAAAAATGTTTCAGAAAGATTCCACATGGCTATAGAAAAGTTTAGAAGTATGTAGATGACTAATCGTGAGATATCAAGACAAATACAGCGACTACGGAATCTTATAAATAGAGCTAGTATTGTCTGTGGTGGAGATGCTGAAATTCAATCACATTGGGCAAAATATATCTGTGTTGTTTGTGCTGGTTTGCTTGAAAATGCATTGAAAGAGATCTATACAGATTACGCATCGAAGCAAGTTAGTAAACCAATCGCAAACTTCGTCTCCTCAAAGCTCTCTCAAATCCGCAACCCGAAATCATCAGTTTTCCTGGAAACAGCGGTTGTTTTCAACACAATTTGGAGAAGCGAACTGGAAGACTTTATGAGAGATGAAGGGCGTGGCGATGCAATTGATTCTATTATCAATAATAGACATCTGATAGCTCATGGTAGTGAACAAAATTCAGGGGTAACTATTAGTCAAGTAAAAGATTGGCTTGACAAAGCGATAGAAGTTATTGAGTTTATTGAAACCCAATGTCAACGATAGAGCATTATAGAAATAATAACTTTTTTCAATAAATATTCCTGCTTAAGATTAATGTTTGGTAGTGTTTGAACTCTAAAGAATTCCATATCTATTTCGCTAAAATTACCAGGAACAAAAATGAATTTACATGCGCGTTCTGTTAGTCGAAGATGAGCCAGATTTGGGTGCAGCCTTGGAGCGATCGCTCAAACGCGAGAAATATATCGTAGATTGGGTGACGAATGGAACGGACGCTTGGCAATTCCTCGAAAGCTCCTGGACGCAATATACCCTTGCCATCTTCGATTGGCTCGTCCCCGGAGTGTCTGGGATCAAACTCTGTCAACGACTGAGGGCACAACACAACCCCTTGCCTGTGCTGATGCTCACCGCCAGAGATCGGATGGAGGATCGCGTCATGGGACTGGATGCCGGAGCCGATGATTACTTGATTAAACCCTTTGGCATGGCAGAGCTATTGGCGCGGCTGCGGGCATTACAACGGCGATCGCCCCAAATGCAATCCACCCAATTGCAAGTGGGCAATCTCATCCTCGACTACCAGACCTCCACCATCTCAGTTTTCCTGCCTGCGGCAGGGCACCAAAAAATCCCGCTGACTGCCAAAGAGTTTCAATTGCTGGAATACTTCCTCCAACATCCCAATCAAATTCTTTCCCGCGATCAGATCATCGATCGCATCTGGCAGGCAGAGGCGGACTTCAACAGCAATGTGGTGGCGGCTCAAATCCGACTGCTCCGACGCAAGCTCACAGAATATGGTTACGATGATCTGATTGAAACAGTCTACGGCATGGGATATCGGCTCAACACCCATGAAACATAGCCACGTTTTTCACCTCACTCGACTGCGCTTAGCAGGGCTATACGCCGGAACAATGGGCGTGATTTTGGCAGTCTGCGGAGTCGTGTTTTATGAGGCGATGACCCATAGCCACTTTTCCGAATTGAACCATCGCATCGAGTCGGTGGCTGGCACATTGCACGACGGGCTAGAAGCATCGCTGCAAGAACCCGGTCGGCTAGAACCCGTCGTTCAACAATTTCTACCCACTCTCTGCGTTGCCCAAACCGATTGTGCGAATCAACTTCCCACTGCTCACTATCTAGGCGTATTTCAGCAGGAGGGCTACTACATTCGATTCCTAGATTTATCAGGGCGTGTATTGGCGAGTGCAGGTCAGGTGCCCACCGCCCTACCGCAAGCGGTTAAAACTGAACCCTGGCAAACCTTGGAAACTTCCGATGGCAACCGCTACAGGCAAATCTCTCTAGTGCTAAAAACCACTCAGCAACAGCCCTGGGGATACATGCAGGTGGGGCGATCGCTGCAAGATCTAGATGAACACCTGGTGTGGGTAAGGGTGCTGCTGCTGATTGGATTGCCGATCGCCATGCTGGTTGTGGTGGCTGCCAGTTGGTGGATCGCTGGGCAAGCGATGAATCCGGTATCCCACTCCTACCGCCAAATGCAGCAGTTCACCGCCGACGCCGCCCACGAACTGCGTACCCCACTCGCCGCGATTCAAGCCACCTTAGAATCGACGCTAACGCCAGAATCAACCGACACCGACGCCTGGGATACCCTGCGCACCGTGGAACGACAAACGGGGCGGCTATCTAAACTGGTGCAAGATCTACTGTTGCTCTCCCGCATGGACTTGCAGGCATTGCCTGTTCCACGCCAACTTTGCACCCTCAATCATGTAGTCAGCGATCTAGTCGAAGAGTTTGCCGCCCTGGCGATCGCCGCCGACATCGCCCTAATCGCCGATCTGCCAAAAGATCGTTCCATCACAGTATTGGGCAACGAACAACAACTCTATCGGTTAGTGGCAAACCTAATGATCAACGCGATTCAGTACACGCCAGCAGGTGGTAAAGTCATCATCCGTTTAAGGCACGATGACCATCACGCCCTGATTCAGGTGCAAGATACGGGCATTGGAATTTCTCTCAAAGACCAGTCGCGCATCTTCGATCGGTTCTATCGAGTGAGCAGCGATCGCTCTCGTCAGACTGGAGGGGCAGGGTTGGGATTGTCGATTGCCCAGGCGATCGCCCAGGCACACCAAGGCAACATTCGCGTAGAGAGTCAACTAGAGACTGGCAGCACGTTTACGGTGCAACTGCCGCTGAAGCAAGGGGACTAGGAACCCTCACGGGGCTAGATTGCTTTGGAGGGCGCGATCGCACCCATTCTCACACCGACTTAAATCAAAAATTCAACAAATGCTTGCAGGGGCTTGGCACCCCCCACATTTTTACTCGCCTTCGCATAGTTTCACTCCATCTGCGTTTGACCACCATCTGAGACGGTTGCAACAACAATTTCAAGCAAGGTTTAAAATAAACCACTTCAAAAAAAGTTAGTGTGATGACGACCAGCGCAAAAACCTCCTCAGTCCCATCAAATTCAATTATTTCTGGATTTCACGCTTTCTCTGACCTATTGCGCGTTCAGGCAGCCCCATCTCCCCGGCTCGCGTTTGCAGCGACTAGCTCAACCCATCAATTTTATTAAGAATAGTTCTAATGTGATTTGGCTTGCTTGACTTTAACATCAATTTATTTTGAAATGATAGCTATTAAGCCTTCGTCATGAAGATTGAAGCTATGAGGATAGTAGCTTGCGGAGCAGTGCGGAGCTTAGAAAAAGTCGTTTGAAGGATGTCTGAGGAGTATAAATTGCTTGATGATTGCCCCCTTAAATCCCACCAGTAGGGGACTTTGAGCAAGGGACGGATTAAAAGTCCTCCAATTCTTGGGGGGTTGGGGGGCGGTTCGGATGACAATTGTCACCTTTCAGACGTTCTCCTAAATTCATTGCCCAGTCACAGGAACGATCATGGTAGTCAAAGTCGGAATCAATGGGTTTGGTCGAATCGGGCGATTGGCGCTGCGAGCGGCTTGGGGATGGTCAGAGCTGGAGTTTGTCCACATCAACGAAGTCAACGGCGGAGCAGAAACGGCTGCCCATCTGCTGAAATTCGACTCCGTACACGGTCGCTGGTCGCCAGAGGTGGAGGCAAAGGGCGATCGCGTTTGGATCGACGACCAGTCCCTCAGTTTCAGCGAGCACTCAACTCCGGGTGATGTTCCCTGGGACGAGTTAGGGGTTGATCTGGTACTAGAATCCTCCGGCAAATTTAGAACAACCGAAACCCTTGATCCCTACTTCAAGCGCGGTGTGCAGAAAGTGATCGTGGCGGCTCCAGTAAAGCAGGGGGCGTTAAACATTGTCATGGGGGTGAATGACCACCTGTATGACCCAGCCGCACACCACCTATTGACGGCTGCTTCCTGTACAACGAATTGTTTAGCGCCTGTGGTGAAGGTGATTCACGAAGGAGTGGGCATCCGCCATGGTCTGATTACCACAATTCACGACCACACCAACACCCAAACGATCGTCGATGTCCCCCACAAGGACTTGCGCCGAGCCAGAGCCACGGGTTTATCGCTGATTCCTACGACAACAGGATCTGCTACGGCGATCGCCCTGATCTATCCCGAACTCAACGGCAAGCTCAACGGCTTAGCCGTGCGCGTGCCCCTGCTAAATGCTTCCCTCACCGATTGTGTGTTTGAAGTGGCGCGATCGACCACAGTGGAGGAGGTAAATGGGTTACTAAAAGCAGCGGCAGATGGAGCACTCAACGGCATTCTCGGCTACGAAGAACGCCCCCTGGTTTCGATCGACTACAAAGATGACCCCCGCTCCGCCATCATCGACGCCCTCTCGACAATGGTAGTAGATCAGACCCAGGTGAAAATCCTGGCTTGGTATGACAACGAATGGGGCTATGCCAACCGCATGGTGGAACTGGCAAGAAAAGTAGCGTTACGTCTTTAACGGGTGAGGGATCTAAACCAAATGACTTCGACCACCACGGCATCCAAAGCCAATCTCAAAAATTATGCGCTGGTAACGCTGGCTTACTGGGGCTTCACCCTCACCGATGGGGCACTGCGAATGCTGGTGCTGCTCTATTTCAATGAGATTGGCTACACTCCCCTACAAATCGCATCTTTGTTTCTTTTCTACGAGATTTTTGGGGTCGTTACCAATTTTCTCGGTGGCTGGATTGGCTCACTGATGGGGCTAAAACTCACCCTCTACGCCGGAATTGGACTCCAGATCTTGGCGCTGGTGATGTTGTCGTTGCTCAATCGCGATTGGGCGCAGTGGATGGCGATCGCCTACGTCATGACGGCTCAAGCCTTTTCAGGAATTGCCAAAGACCTGACCAAGATGAGTTCTAAGAGCGCCATTCGTCTGGTTGTGCCCCAGGATGCGCAATCCTCCCTCTTCAAATGGGTGGCGGTGCTAACGGGGTCGAAGAATGCGCTCAAGGGCATTGGCTTCTTTATGGGGGCAGCTCTGTTAGCCACACTTGGGTTTGTCAATGCGCTGGGAGTGATGGCAGCAGGGTTGTTTGTCGTGCTGCTAACGGGATTTTTCCTGCCCAAAGGCATGGGCAAAACCAAAGCCAAAACCAAGTTCACCCAACTCTTTTCCAAGAGTCAGGAAATCAATATTCTCTCGGCGGCTCGATTTTTCCTGTTTGGCTCCAGAGATGTCTGGTTCGTCGTGGGATTGCCCGTGTTTCTCCGCAGTGTCTTGGGCTGGTCGTTTTTTGAGGCGGGTGGATTCCTCGCCTGTTGGGTGATTGGCTATGGAGCGGTGCAGTTTTTGGCTCCTGTGGTGCTCAGTCGATTCAACGGCGGACAAGCCCCTACCTCCAAAACCATTCAGTTCTGGACGTTTACCTTGACGGTAGTTCCAGCGGCGATCGCCATCGCATTACAACTCGGACTCCCCGCTGGGCAAGTGATCGTGATTGGGTTAACAGTGTTTGGCATCGTCTTTGCCTTCAACTCAGCAGTTCACTCCTATCTGGTATTGGCATTTACCGACGATGACAAAGTAGCGCTGAATGTCGGGTTCTACTACATGGCAAATTCTGGTGGACGGTTGATTGGCACGGTGTTGTCGGGGCTGGTCTATCAACTGGCTGGACTGGTGGGGTGTCTGTGGGTGTCTACCCTGTTTGTGTTGGCAGCGGGGGTGATCTCGATGAAACTGCCTGATCCGCAACCGACGAAGGCGATCGCCTGGAAGCCGGAGATGGAGATTAATCGATGGGTGCCAACACAGTCTAAATCGGGCAAAGCAAGTCCCACGTTAAGCTTTTTTGAACGCTATCTAACCCTTTGTTTGTCAGCAGACTGCCTTTTGGTTTCCCCGTGAACTAAAATTTCACAGCAAGGGGAACAGACGTGAATCTAACCACATCTGAAGCAATCCCGTCCTGCTGCGCCTACTTCTCAGGCAAGATCATGGCATTGATCTGACAACTTAATTGTGTAGATTGGGCTGACGCAGGAAACCCAACACCCTTAATCCAGTTGGGTTTCGCTGTGCTCAACGCCAACCTACATGTCTATCCATTCAACCTATTAAGGATCATGGATTAAAATAAAACCGAATATTTTTTGAGAGAAGCGCGGCGGAGCCGCGCTTCTCTCAAAAAATATTCCAGATTAATTAATTTGCGATCCTTAGCAATTGGCTGTTAGCTATTGACTAATCGCTAATTGCTGATCGCTAAGCACTCCTAATCCAGAGAATCCGCAACTTTATAGCTTACAGCGATCGGGGTCACACCTGTATTGCCAATCCAGTTCCCTAAATTTAATTAGGCGGTGTCCAATGCTGCAATAAGCTGGGGCGGAGAGCGGGGGCGGAAAATAGGCGGCGCAATGTGGTTTGTCGATCGACGGTGGGTTCGGCGGTCAGGTTCCACAGGGTCTCATAGAAAAAGAAGGAGATGCCTGCCATCTGGCGCGATCGGGCGGCTTG
>JAAUSV010000238.1 GCA_012032525.1 Leptolyngbyaceae cyanobacterium SL_7_1 | reverse complement strand
GACAATCATAGTTAATCCCAATTCGTTTGCCGCGTCGATCGAGTCTTGATCTCGCAGGCTGCCACCGGGCTGGACGATCGCCCCAATTCCTGCTGCTGCCGCTGCTCGAACGGAGTCGTCAAAGGGGAAGAAGCCATCGCTGGCAAGCACGGCTCCCGTTGCTCGATCGCCCGCTTGGGTGAGGGCGAGGTTGACGGAACCAACGCGGTTCATCTGTCCTGCACCGATGCCAAGGGTGGTGCGATCGCGGGTCACGACAATGGCATTGGATTTGACATGTTTACAGACTTTCCAGGCAAACAGAAGTTCCTCTAACTGGTCGGGCGTTGGTTGTTTCGTCGTGACTACTTGCCATTGAGTGGGGTCGATCGCCCCATCATCCGCCGCTTGCACTAGGAATCCTCCGGCAATCACCTTGACGGTTTGCTCTGCCCCAGCTAGCAAATCCGGCAGCAACAACACCCGCACATTGGACTTTGCCGTCAAAATCGCTTGGGCATCGGCATCCCAACCGGGAGCGACGATACACTCCAGGAAAATTTGTTTGAGAGCCGTTGCCGTTGCTGCGTCGATCGCCCGATTCAACGCTACAATCCCCCCAAACGCCGAAACGGAATCGGCATTCAGGGCTTTGGTGTAGGCGTCTACGATCGTTGGGGCGATCGCCACGCCACAGGGATTGGTGTGCTTAATAATCACCGCCGCCGGAGCATCACCAAACTCCGCCACAATTCGCCGCGCCGCCTCTAAATCCACCAAGTTGTTATAACTCAGCTCCTTCCCCTGCACCTTCTCCGCTATCGTCCAACCGCTCGGTCCCGTTCGATACCAAGCCGCAGGCTGGTGGGGATTCTCGCCATAGCGCAACGGTTGAAGCAAAGCACCAGTGAGGATAAAGGATGAAGGATGAGGGCGGAGGGCGGAAGTGGAACTGTCTTCCCTCCGCCCTTCGCCCTCTGCCCTCTGCCCTCCCAAATATGTGCGATCGCCAAATCGTAATTAGCAGTGTGCTGAAAGGCTTGGTGAGCACAGGCAAGGCGAAATTCAAAGGACGGATTACCCTTGGTGGTTCGCAACTCCTCTAGATAGGTTGCATACTGGGTGGGATCACACAGCACGGTGAGGTGGGCAAAATTCTTAGCTGCCGCCCGGATCATGGCGGGTCCGCCGATGTCGATTTGTTCGACCGCATCGGGTAGGGTGACGTTGGCTTGGGCGATCGTCTCTTGAAACGGATAGAGATTGACCACAACGAGGGCGATCGGACGAATGCCATTGGCATCTAAATCTGCCAAATCCTCCGCCAAATCCTGCCGTGCCAGGATACCGCCGTGAATCTTGGGATGGAGCGTTTTTACCCGTCCGCCTAAAATCTCAGGCGATCCGGTGTAGTCAGACACTTTGGTGACGGGCACTCCTGCATCTCTCAGCGCTTTCGCCGTGCCCCCGCTGCTAATAATTTCAAAGTCGAACTCGTCCACAAGAGCGCGACCCAAATCAATTAAGCCGCTCTTGTTGGAAGTACTCAGTAACGCTAGTCGTTTCATGGGGTTCAAGGGTGGACAAGCAATAGAATTAGGGTAGAAAAAAACCGCCGAGGTCAGAGCATTCCTGAAGGGTTACTCCCAGCCTGAGCGGTTGAAGACGGGTAGACGGAATCAATCACGCCTTAATAATAAATTTTGCCGCCGCCCCATTTTTCACCCACAACTTTGGGTTGTAGAAGAATGTGTCCAGCAATGCTGTAGAGATTATCTTCGGTAAGATTGCGCATCTTGGGGAAGATATCAGTACTTTGGGTGCTGGGGTGCAATTCGGCGATCGAATCCAAGCCATCGTAGGTGGTGGGGGTTGTGCATGTAATCCACCAACGAGTCCGATCGTGTTGCGGGGGGGGCGTTGCCAGCGCCAAGGTTTCTGGGTCTAGTCCAATATTGGGATCAGTCTTGGTGACGCCACCAACGTGACACTGTCCACAGGCATAGTTAAACAGGCGCTTTCCCTCGGCAACTTGCTTGGGGGTCAACACCACCGTA
This sequence comes from Leptolyngbyaceae cyanobacterium SL_7_1, assembly GCA_012032525.1. Classification (GTDB taxonomy): domain Bacteria; phylum Cyanobacteriota; class Cyanobacteriia; order Elainellales; family Elainellaceae; genus JAAUSV01. The sequence continues at coordinate 5,943 of JAAUSV010000238.1, read as the reverse complement.
TCGCCTTGGTCATTGACGGGAAGGGTGCGAGTAGCGACGTCGAGTTCGGCGCGATCGCCGGACGGGAAATCAGTTGGAAGGTAAAGAGTAGGACGATCGCAACCAGCCAAATATACTTCTTAAACACGAATGATTCTCCTCAAAACGTGGCACAGTTTAAATCCAACACAGCGAGGCTCAACCTTTGCTATTCCATGCAATCTGGGCAACGGGTTCACTTAGGCTGAATGGGCAGAATTGAGCAAATTGATATTTACTATCATGCCATCGATCGGGGTCTCTACCGAAGCCGAAGCCAAGCAAATCCCATAAAATCTACCCTTGTCAAGATTGACACCTGCTTGACAGAATAAAGTAATTCATGGCTGTTCAGTCATGGGCGTATTACCAACACTCTCAATCACTGGGTTACTGGGCTTTACGGTCATCTCCAAAAAGGATGGTACGCTTTCCGTAGGCGGTTTTCCTATCCTCGATCGCTGCCTGTAATTGCGTTTAAGCTAGCCAAGGTCACGAAGCCATGAGCACAGTCCTAATTGTGGATGACAGTCAAACGCTCCGCCAAATGCTCTCAGAGCTTCTACAGAACCAAGGGTTGAAGGTGTTAGAAGCTACCAATGGAATTGAAGCCAAAGAACAGATCTTGAGCCAGTCACCAGATTTGGTGATCACCGACCTGATCATGCCAGAGATGAATGGCTACGAGTTGTGTCGCTGGATCAAGGGTGAACCCACCACGCAGCATTTACCCGTTCTAATTTGTTCGACAAAAGCGAAGAATACGATCGCTACTGGGGAATGCGTCAAGGAGCCGACGCCTATATTACTAAGCCCTTCCATCCGCCGGAGTTGCTGAAGACGGTGAAGCAATTGTTACGAGGGATTAAGTGAGAGTGTCATCAGCGGTTCGTAATAGCCCACGTAGAGTGCCGTCAGCGCAGCGTAAGGCACCGAGCATGGAAGAACTTTGTTGAATGCGATCGACTGTAAACGCTTAGCCTCGATCGCCCCATCCTGCGGTAGGGTCTAATCAGAACTTTTGTATGTGAGCTTTTATCGTGGCATATCAAAACCCTATATTGACTGTGGATCTGATTGTCGAGCTAATCGATCGTCCCTATCGTCCGATTCTATTAATTGAGCGGCTAAACCCGCCGCTGGGATGGGCACTGCCAGGCGGATTTGTGGACTATGGTGAATCGTTAGAAACCGCCGCCAAACGGGAAGCTCAGGAGGAAATTGGGCTGGAAGTCAGTTTGATCGAACAATTTCACGTCTATTCCGATCCCGATCGCGATCCCCGTAAGCATACGGTGAGTGTGGTTTTCTTGGCGGCGGCAAAGGGGGAGCCAGTAGCGGGTGATGACGCTAAAGCTCTAAAATCCTTTGAGATATGGGAATTGCCCCAAACCCTATGCTTTGACCATAGCCGAATCGTGCGGGATTATCGATCGTACCGAGATTATGGGGTGCGTCCGAGATTGGGGTGACAACGTAGGGTGCTGTTAGCGCAGCGTAACGCACCAATCCATTCACCATTAGCGGCTAGCCATTAACCATACAAAGGAACCACACCATGAAACAGGTGATTCAAACCGATCGCGCCCCTGCGCCCGTTGGACCTTATAGTCAGGCGATCGCCACCACGGGAAAACTCCTATTCGTCTCAGGACAGATTCCCCTTGACCCCGCCACCGGGGAACTGGTCGGGGCAGGGGATGTGGCAACGCAGACGCAGCGGGCGATCGCCAATCTCAGCGCCATCCTCACCGCTGCTGGAGCCAGCTTGCAACAGGTGGTGAAAACCACGGTGTTTCTGACGGATTTGAATGACTTTGCGGCGATGAATGCGGTGTATGCTCAGGCGTTTGGCGAGGAAAATCCACCTGCCCGCGCTGTGTGGAGGTGTCGAGGTTGCCGAAGGATGTGAAGGTGGAGATTGAGTGTGTTGCGGCGATCGATTAGGAGAAAAAGTAAAAACAATGCAATTAGCAATATCCGCGACGCCATTCAAGGCTACCTCGACGTTCAAGAAAAACAGCCACTCTATTAATCCATTGGATTAATAGAGTGGCTGTTTGATGGGTGTTTAGAGAACTCTGTTCATCCTAGGGATAGTCAATCGCTATAATTCTCCCCCTTGACACCGTTAGATCCCTCTTTTTAAAGTACTTGGTTTTTGTTTTGCCAAATACCTCATCCCCTTCTCCATAAACCGATACTAGAGCCATCGGATTGTCTCCTTGGGCGATCGCAATTCCCCGCCCCTTGGCGATCGCACCACCACTTTTCAACTCCCTTGCCTTGGTGATTGTGCTTGTGTAGGTAAAGCCGGAGTCGCCCGTAGTCGATGCGATCGCATCAACCTCTACCAACACACCACCACAAATTGCAGTGGTTTGTGAAATGTCTTCTAGGTAGCTTAAATCAACGATTTGCATAAGTGATTACCTACACATATTTGCCCTAAACCGTATCATGAACTCTCTCCACCCACTTGCCAGTTTGGCAACTTCTACAGGCAGGGTGGGACAGTGGTGAAAGATGACGATTATTGACTCTTCCAAGGGTGAGATCGCTGAGTTAGAGAAGATACTGAGCGATCTGACTGAAAGGATGCTGATCGGAGTGGCATTCAAGTACGGCAAGGGTGGCTGCACTTGCCCGACCAACTTCGCCCCAACTTCAAAACTTCAGGCGCTGCCGATAATTGTGTACCGACTCCACCAAACCGATCGCTATAAAATTGGTCAATAGCGCCGATCGCCCGTAGCTCAACCACGGCAAGGGAATCCCCGTGATCGGCGCTAAGCCGATCGTCATGCCAACGTTAATCAGCACCTGAAACACGATCATTGAGAGCACACCGATCGCCAGCAACGAGCCAAAATTATCCTTGGCATTCTGGGCAATGATCACCAATCGCAGGCAAATCAGCCAAAACATAAACAGCACAATCAGACAGCCGACAAATCCCAACTCCTCCCCGATCGCCGAGAAGATAAAGTCCGTATGTTGCTCTGGAATAAAATTCAATTGGGTCTGCGTCCCCTGATTCAATCCCCGTCCCCACAATCCACCATTGCCGATCGCAATACTAGACTGAATCAGGTGATACCCACCCCCCAGCGGATCACGATTGGGATCGAGGAACAGAATCAACCGATCTTTTTGGTAATCCTTCAGCAAACCCCACGCCACTCGTCCTAACCCACCGGAGACAGAATTGACCACCGCAGCGGCGATCGCCCCATACAACGCCCACGGCAACGTTCGCCACGCAATCAACACCATCAAAGCAACCCAGGCAAACCAAGCGGGTAGGTAGACACTGAAGAGAATGGCTGAGACAATCGGCGAAATCAACAAAATCAACCAACCGGGATTGGCATTGCCCCAATAGAGCATCCCCAGGGTAATCGCCCCAAACACCAAGGACGTGCCTAGGTCGGGTTGCAACATGATCAAACACCACGGCACCGCTGTTACAAGCAATACTCGAATAACGGCGGCGATCGTGGTGGCAGTGCGTTCCTGCAAGATGGATGCCAGGGTAATGATCACCCCGACCTTGGCAAATTCCGACGGTTGCAAGTTAAACCCACCCAACGAAATCCAACTCTGCGCCCCATTGGCGGTTGTGCCAATAAAGATCACACTCAGCAACGACAGATTGGTGAGAATATAAATCACCCAGTACCACTTCAGCAGGGATTCGTAGCGCCACCGGGCAATCATTAATGCCATCGCTACTCCCAGCCCACCCATCATCCAGTGTTGCCACCAGTAGGGAACTACTTGGTCAATCTCCGCACTGCGGATCGCCAACCCTCCAATCAGGGTCATGCTAACGACCAGCGCCAAGAGCGTCCAATCGATCTCTTGCCACGGTTCGACTAAGGATTTCCAGCTAAAGCGAAAGAAAGTTCGTTGGATCATTGCAAAGGAAACAGAGATAGGTGGACTGCTGGCGGCTAGATCCCCGGTTTTTCCAAAAAAAGCCAGGGATCTGAGGACTGGCCATTGCTGATATTAACTCAGCGCCGCCACCGAAACCCTTGCCGCAATTTGTTGCGCGATCGCCGTCAGCGCTTGGGCAGAGGCAGATTCTGGGAATTCAATCACGATGGGTACGCCCCGATCGCCCCCTTGACGCAGGGGAATCTCCAGGGGAATGCAGCCGAGCAGAGGAATGCCCAACTCCTGGGACGTTTTTTCGCCGCCTTTTGAGCCAAAAATATCATAGGAGCGATCGGGCAGATCGGGGGGAATGAAGTAGCTCATATTTTCTACAATGCCCAGGACGGGGACCTGGAGCTGTTGAAACATCCGCAACCCCCGACGGGCATCGAGCAGCGCCACGGTTTGGGGGGTAGTGACAATTACCGCTCCCGCCATCGGTACAGCTTGCGCCATTGTCAGTTGGGCATCGCCAGTGCCGGGGGGCATATCGACGATCAAGTAGTCGAGATCGCCCCACTGGGTTTGGTAGAGAAATTGCCGAATCACGCCATTGAGCATCGGACCGCGCCAGATCACGGGTTGATCGGGATCGATCAAAAATCCCATTGAGACCAATTTGACGCCGTAGTTAAAGGCGGGTTCAATGACTTCCCCTTGGGGCGTTTGACGCACTATGACGCTGGCATTGCTGAGTCCCAGCATCGTTGGCGCATTCGGTCCGTAGATGTCGGCATCGATCAGCCCGACACTGGCTCCCGCCTGTGCTAATGCCACCGCCACGTTGACCGCCACAGTGCTCTTGCCACCCCACCCTTACCGCTGGAGACCGCCAGGATATTTTTGACCCCGGCAATACCTTGGCGATCGGGCAGGGATTTTTGCTGAGGTGTTTCTGCCCCCACCTCTACGACCACCTCCTCCACCCCGGCAACGTCTTCACAGCGCGTTGGCAATCTTCAACGATGAATTCCTTCAGGGGACAGGCGGGGGTAGTGAGGACGAGGGTGAAGCGCACCGTGTTGCCCTCGATCGCCACATTGCGAATCATATTTAACTCCACCAAGCTCTTGCGGAGTTCGGGATCTTGCACCGGGCGCAACACGTCCAGAACGGATTGAGTATCGAGCGTTTGAATCATGATTTCTATTATCTCTCAGCCCCTAACCCTGGCATGAGCACGAGGGTTGGAGTCAGTATTGAGTTCTACTAATGGTTATTCCAGTTCTTTTCAAGCAGGCAAGCAACGTATCAGTCTGATTCTAACTGGTTGCATCCGCTAGAAATGCGCCTAGATAAAATCATCTTGCAGCGTTGGCAGGGTGCAGAAATTTAGTTCTAGACTAGAGATAGTCTGTTTAGACCTCGCCTCACCCCGATCCTATGCGTGTTCAATTTAAGATCCTTCGTCAAACCACCGACTCCGCTCCCCATCTGCAAACCTACGAGTTGGATGTCGCCCCCGGCAATACCATTCTCGATTGCCTCAACAAAATTAAATGGGAGCAGGATGGTTCTCTTGCCTTCCGCAAAAATTGCCGCAACACCATCTGTGGAAGCTGTTCTATGCGGGTGAATGGGCGATCGGCGCTGGCGTGCAAAGAAAACGTCGACAGCGAAGTCGAGCGCCTAGACAAAATTGCCCACAGCGCCAGCGATGCCCATGTCCATGCCGCCAACGGCACTCCCCCAGAAACCCCCACGGAAATCCCCACAATCACGATCGCCCCGATGGGCAACATGCCTGTGATCAAAGATTTAGTCGTAGACATGGCGAGCTTTTGGGACAACTTGCAGGCGGTTGACCCCTACGTCAGCACCCAATCTCGCCATGTGCCAGAGCGAGAATTTTTGCAAACCCCAGAGGAGCGCGATCGCCTCAACCAAACAGGCAACTGCATCCTCTGTGGAGCCTGCTACTCTGAGTGCAACGCCCGTGAGGTCAATCCCGATTTGTCGGACCCCACGCCTCGCCAAGCCTAC
>JAAUSV010000237.1 GCA_012032525.1 Leptolyngbyaceae cyanobacterium SL_7_1 | reverse complement strand
TAACCCCAGTCCAGCCAAGTCCCATCTGCTGGCGAGTGCGGGCTACGACCAAACCGTCAACCTGTGGGATATCCGCACAGGTACCTGTTTAAAAACCCTCAAAGGGCACACCAAATGGGTCTGGTCTACAGCTTTTAGTCCTGATGGGGAGACGTTGGCAAGTGGCAGCGGTGATCACACGATCAAGTTGTGGCAGGTAGAGGATGGGGAGTGTCGCCAAACCCTAACCGGACACAGTAGCCGCATTTGGTCGATCGCCTTTTGCCCCAGCCAATCCCTGCTTGCCAGTGGCAGCAGCGATCAGACAATCCGCCTGTGGAACTGGCTAACGGGTGAATGCACCCAAACTCTGGTAGGGCACACCAGTTTGGTTTGGTCGGTGACATTTAGCGCCGATGGGCGCTGGTTGGTGAGTGGCAGCCAGGATGAAACAGTACGGCTGTGGGAGGTGGAAACGGGCAGATGCCTAAAGGTATTAAAGGCAGAACGCCCCTACGATCGGATGAATATTGCTGGGGTCAGCGGGTTGACGGACGCCCAAGTCGCTACCCTGTTTGCGTTAGGAGCAATGGCAAAGTAGAAGACGACACGACTAACCTTCCTCCTGTGGAATTAAGCCGATTCCCAAGCCGTTGGTAGGGTCCTACGGGGGTGAGATGCGATCGCGCCACAAAGGTGGTACAGTTTGGGCGATCGTTGATAATTGTGTTTTGTGTCACACCCAGGGGGCAGGGTGTGATACAAAAAAGCCCATACTATTCCTTGGACCAGTAAGCAGATGGCACGGGATTTGTCCGTAGATTGGCTATTTGCAACTTGTTCCTGATTACAATGGCTGCGTTGCGTCTACTTTAAAAATCCGATCTCGTTTCAACTCTGGTAACCGCACTCCCTTCTGTTCATCCTGTCTTCTACGCTAGAACTATGCCTTCTCCAGTCAAGTCAGCCGTCAACCCTGGTCTAGAGCAATTGACCCTCACTGCCCAACCTGACCCTACCCAACTTGACAACATCAAAGCCCAACTCGATCTGGTGCTCTTGGCACTGGAAGCGCTGGTGGGTATTGGCTCTGAAGCGATGTTGCAGGCAGCGGCGGATTTGCAGTTGAGTGAGATTGTTGCCGATCGAGTCTCCCTGTGGCGACTGCGGCAATCCAGTCCATTGCGCAAAGGGCAAGGACGCAAACGGCTCGATGTGGAAGAGGCGCGATCGCTAGTGCTGATTACTTGCCATCTGGCAAAACAAAACCAAGAGTTAATTCGTCGTGCTGTCGGTTTGCTAGAGCAGTTGACCGAACAAAACCGTGAACCCCATCAAGCCGCCCTCCTGGGGGACTATCTCGACAATTTCAACAATACCTACCAGGAACGCATGGAAGACGGGGAGGACACTCCTCCAGATCAGTTGACGCATCTAGCCTTAAAGCTCCTGATCGATCTATTGTTTTACAGCGCTGCCAATGGGTCTCGTCGTCTGTGGATGGCGTTGCTTGATCGCTCGAAAGCATAGAAGCTAATCACGATTAGCCAACCGCTAATCGCCCCCAGCCCACCCTCTCTTTTTGTGTTATGTCAAACGCTGTTCTCCGCCGATATACTCCTCCCACGTGTACGCTGGAAATTTCAGCCGTTGGCTCGTCCTTGTCCCGTTGGACCGATCGAACCGTGCTCAAGCATGTGCGGTTTCAACTGAGCTTTGATGATCCTCGGTTGATTTCAGATGACTATATAGTTGTCCGGGGCGATCGCACCGATCTCGATGGGCTGTGTGAGGCAGTACAGACCTATGTGCAGCAGTTGCTCGATCCGGCGGCGAGTCGGTTTGATTCATTGTTTGATCGATCGCTGAGTGGACCTAACGATGCAGTGAATAACGATACCCCCGGTTTGTCCCACTCCCCGGCTCGCCTACAGCCCGTCCCCCGTCAGGAGGTACACCTAGAGCAGGTGAATCTGGTCAATCATGATCTGCATTTGGGGCAGTTGGCAACCGCTGAATCTGGTTCGGTGGTGCGGTTGAGTACGTTGCAGCTATTTGATCTGGCGAATGCGCTGGAGGAATACGCTGACGATGCCATCGCCCTTCCCAGCCTCAGCCGAGCCAGTTGGTTAACCCCCGTGCGAGTTGCCCAAGTTGCCGCCATGACCGTGGCAGCGGTGGGCATTTCCGCCTCGTTGTTTAAGTTTGTCGTTGATCTGTCTGCGCCTGATGTGCAAACGGCGTCAACGGAGTCTGAAGTCCAGGTAGAGGAACTTCCCCCGCAAGAGTTTCCGGCAGCAACGGATCTGACACCTCCTACCCTAGTCCCTGTACCTCCCTCTCCTGTTCCCGGTTCCCAACTGACGCCGGGGGCTCCAACTCCTACCACCGCCCCGACTCCGGCAACTCCCCGTCCGGCTTCTGGGTTTCCACCGATTACACCGATTTCGCCGTCGATCGCCACGGCTCCGGCGGGGTCTGGTGATCCGACAACCCCAATTCAACCTGATATCATCTCGTCTCTACCAGGGGATGCAGCCTTGCGATCGAACAATGGCGACACTGCCCAACCGGAAATTTTTGCTGCCCCAGAAGCCGCCCAAGGGCAAGCGGCTCCTTCCACCACCGTGTTCGATTCGATTCCCCAGGTTGCCGAAGCCCGTTCCTACTTCCAGCAACGTTGGACACCCTCCCAGGAGTTGACAACGGTGTTGGAATATCGGATTGTGGTTAGCCCAGATGGGTCGCTTCAGCAGGTGACGCCGTTGGGACAAGTGTCTACTTTGTATCGCGATCGCACGGGAATCCCAGCGATTGGAGAGCCGTTTGTTTCGCCGATCGAGTCGGGTCAAACGGCTCGCATGCGGTTGGTGTTGACGCCAGAGGGTGGGGTGCAAACGTTCCTAGAGGCGTTGAATTAGAGGAAACCCGTGGGTGTTGTTGCTAGAGAAGCCGTGGTATCCGTTAGGATCAGAGTGGTTCTGTGGACAAGGTGCGGCTATGGTAGCGCTTTCAGCTAAGCGAGATTGGCGATCGATCGGGCGGGCGTTTGAGCAGGCGATCGGCAAGAATGGGGTAATTCAACGACGAGAAGAGTTGTTGGTCTATGAATGTGATGGCTTGACCAGCTATCGCCAGCGTCCTGCCGTGGTGGTGTTGCCGCAAACCACGGCGCAGGTGGCGGAGGTGGTGAAGATTTGCGATCGCTACCAAGTCCCGTTTGTGGCGCGGGGCGCAGGCACAGGGCTATCGGGCGGCGCGTTGCCTGTAGAAGATTGCGTGTTGATTGTAACGGCACGGATGAACCAAATCCTGGAAGTCGATCTAGACAACCAGCGCGTGGTGGTGCAACCAGGGGTGATCAACAATTGGGTGACGCAGGCGGTGAGCGGGGCAGGGTTCTATTACGCCCCTGACCCGTCTAGCCAAATCATTTGCTCGATCGGCGGCAATGTGGCGGAGAACTCCGGTGGCGTGCATTGCTTGAAGTATGGCGTCACCACCAATCATGTGCTGGGATTGAAATTGGTGTTGCCGGATGGGGCGATCGTCGATGTCGGTAGCAAAATCCCTGAAATGCCAGGGTATGACCTAACAGGCGTGTTCGTCGGTTCGGAGGGCACCCTGGGCATTGCCACGGAAATCACCCTGCGTATCCTTAAAGCTCCTGAGGCAATCCACGTGCTGCTGGCAGACTTCAACAGCATCGAAGCAGCGGGGCAAACCGTGTCAGATATCATCAGTGCTGGCATCATTCCCGGTGGCATGGAAATGATGGATAACTTCAGCATCAATGCGGTGGAAGATGTGGTGGCAACGAACTGCTATCCCCGCGATGCCACGGCGATTTTGCTGATCGAAGTGGATGGGTTGGAAATGGAAGTGGCAGCGAATAGCCAGCGGATCAATGAGATTTGCTACCAGAATGGGTCTCGGAGTGTGCGAACGGCGATCGACCCCCAAGAACGCCTAATGCTGTGGAAGGGACGCAAAGCCGCCTTCGCCGCCATGGGAAAAATCAGTCCCGATTACTACGTGCAAGATGGGGTAATTCCCCGCACCAAGTTGCCCTATGTGCTCCAGCAGATTGGGGCATTGGGTGAGAAACACGGCTACCGGGTCGCCAATGTGTTCCACGCCGGGGATGGAAACTTGCATCCGCTGATTTTGTATGACAACTCGATCGCAGGTCAGTTGGAGCAAGTGGAAGCCTTGGGCGGCGATATTCTCAAACTATGCGTTGAGGTGGGCGGCAGTATTTCTGGGGAACATGGCATTGGAGCCGACAAGCGGTGTTATATGCCAGCCATGTTCACCGAAACCGATCTAGAAACGATGCAATGGGTGAGAGCGGTGTTCGATCCCAAGACATTGGCAAACCCAGGAAAATTATTTCCCAGTCCCCGCACCTGTGGCGAGGCGGCGAGGGCAACTCAGCAGCAGTTCCCAACGGTGGAGCGTTTCTAGTGTAGCGATCGCCTCTATCAATCGATGGCTATTTAGGGAGAAAAACATACCCACTTGGGTAGACGAAGATTGCTCCAGACTTACGGCATTCTGGTTACATTGCGTTTGGAGAAAAAATTTATGAATAACGATCAAGTGGCAAGAGATACTTATGATCCCCATATTGTTCCCGCCGAAACCGCAGCCCGTAAGGAGCGTGAGGGAGATGGTTATAAGCAAACGCCAGAGCAAACGGAAGGGGACATCGACACCACAGGTGGCTACACTACCGACAAGGAAGGGTTGATCAATAACTTTGCGATCGAGCCAGAAATGTACTACGAAGTCCCTGGCGATCTCAAAGCCAAAGAGGAAGCAGAGGACGCTGCCCGTGCCGCAGAACTGCACGACATCAACGACAATGATGAAACGGGTAAGTTGACAATGGAAAAAGATGAGCGTGGCAAGGGTTCTGGAATTATTTAGGAAGGTTGCTTTAGAGCACTTAGCCTGGTTTTAGAACTAAATCCCCAGTTTCTCTAAGGAAGTTGGGGATTTAATTTGGGATGGCGCAGGCGATCGAGAATCCAACGGCGTGCCAAGGTAAGGCTTTGAATATCGGCTCTCCTCTGGGTGGAATCGTAGCGACCCACCTATGGGCGGAGCGCCCACGCTACAAACCGTTCGGTGTAATACAAGGCAAGCTGATTGCCTAGCCCATGAAACACCGCATTGAAGGAATGTTCTGCCCAAGGTAGGGAAATTAGCACAGCAGCATTGTTGGTCGATCGCAGTCGATCGTAGAGTTGCTGACCGAAGACGGGTTTCACCAGATGATCTCGCTTGCCGTAGATCAACAACGTTGGCGGCAATCCTGGTTTAACAGCGTGAATTGGAGATGCCAGTCTGTAGGGCTGGGCAGTTCCGTTGGCGATCCCCCCAGAAATGCTTCTAGCACGGCTTTGGTGTCGATCGGATCGGGCACGGGTGGGTGATTGTAGCCTGCGGTTAGATCCGTTGGACCATAGTAATTAATCACGGCTCGAATCGGCACTGGGCTGGGTTGATACGCCGCTAGCAGTGCCAAATGTGCCCCCGATGACCAGCCCATCAGCGCAATCCGATCGAGATCGATCCGCTGGGCGATCCCCATTTTCCCTCACCCATAGCAACGCCGCCTGCACATCCTGAGATTGCGTGGGAAAGCGGTGTTGGGGCGCGTGGCGATAGTCGATCGCCACGGTGGTATATCCCTGAGCTGCCATATACTCAGCGAATTTCCGATTATCTTCCGGTTCCCCCCGCTGCCACGCCCCGCCATAGATCGTCACGATCGCTGGATACAATTCCCCCACTGGGGATGGGGTGGCGTGGTAAATCTGCAACTCCAACTGGGTGCCATCCAGGGTAGAGAAGGATTGGCGATCGGGAGCAACAGTAGGAGTGGCGATTCCTGTAAACACATCCTGGAATACAAACGGGTAGGGGCGTTGGGTCGGTTGGTTGACCAAAGTCCAAAAGTCCCTACCCAAAACCGCCTGCATCTGGGCATGAGACTGCTGAATGGTGGCGGGCACTTGCAGCAGCGGCAGACTACTGAGCACTAATCCGATCGCACTCAAGCCGATCGCCAGATAATTGGCTGCTTCGCGTGGGAATTGGCAGAGGGCGATTGCCATCATCACCCCGTTTCCCAGTAGCAGCCACGGACTGATCTCCGGCGCACCCACCGCTAGTGGCAACAGGGAAAACGTCGGAGCCGGAATCACAATCCAGCTACTTAGAAACAGTCCTAAAGTACTCAGAGCCAAGCTGAGCCAAGGAAGCACCCTCATCAACTTGGGGGGGATGGCGGAACGGGCGTAGGCGATGGTTCTGTGATAGGGGGCGGGGTGGCAGGAGTAGGGGTAGTCGGGGCTACTGGGGTGACGGGAGGGACAGGCGCAGCCGGGGTGAGAGGGGCAGGAGCAGTGGGCGTTGGCAGCGCGGGAATCGTGGGGGTCTGTCCTGGGGCGGGAGACAGGGTGGGAGAGGGAGTTTGGATAGGGGTGGGCGTCGTGACTGGCGCAGCCGTAGGTTCTCCCAAGATACTGGGATTGTTGGGGTTGTAGAAGACTCCGGCGACACAGGCAATCATGTAGGTAGCCAGCGTTCCTACAAATAATGCTTTCCAGCCCAATTCCGAAATATCTTTGCGACGGGAGGGAATTAGGGCGGTCGTACCACCGACAAAGATACCCACCGAGGCAAGGTGAGCGAACCCAGAGAGGGCATAGCTAACGATCAAAACCGCGCGATCGCTCAAGGGAGTATCTGGTCTGCCCCCCGCCGCCGCCAGCGCTTGATAGGGTGGAATCGCCGTTTCAAACAAACGGCGTCCGATGATCACCGAGGATTCCCACAACTCATTCCAGTCTAGGGAGACGCCTGTCAACGCGGTGAGGGGTAGAAACAACGCACCCAGGATATTTTGCAGATTGATGATGCCAAAGAAGGTGCCGATCGGGTCAGGCAACAATGCCAAGCCAGCAAAAATTTGGTTGATTAAGTAAACCAATCCCAAAATCAGGATGAGCACAGCGGCGATCGACACTGCCATCTTCACCCCATCGAGTGCCCCGACGATCGCTGCATCCAAATGGCTCATGCGCTCGATCGGCTCCCCTGCCACGCTTTCCTTGGGGGCGTCTTGAAAATCGGTGTCGTCTACCATGACATCCACCTCGTCCCCCCGTTGATTGACCCGTTTCTCCACCGGAATACCGCTGGCGGTTACGGGAACTGTGGTTTCGGGGACAAGAATCTTGGACAGGACAAAGCAGGCTGGAATTGCCATGATCGAAGCTGATACCAGGTGTCCCAGAATATTTGGAAAAACGGGGCGGAGAAAATTCACGTAGATCGCTAGGGTGGACGATGCGGCTGTGCCAAAGCAGCAGGCGAGAATGGCGCACAATTCGCTGCGGGTCATTCTGGCGAGGAAGGGTTTGACGACGATCGCCGCTTCAATTCCCACAAAAATATTGGCGGCTCCGCTCAGCGCCTCCGCACCGCTCAACCGCATGACGCTGTAAAAAATCTTGGCAAAGAAATTGGTGATCGCCTGAATCACCCCCAAGTTGTAGAGCAACGCCATCAATCCTGAAAAGAAAACCACAGCGGGTAAGGCGCGTAGGGCAAAGATATATCCCAACCGCACGCCGCAGAATCCTGGCACCACCTCTCCTAACGTATTGGGTGCACAGGTTCCTCCAACAGGAATGGGACTGAGAATCAACGGAGCCGCTGGGTTGCCGCGAGGTGGTTCGGGAACCAAGTTGCGTCCAAAGACGAATTGAGCGCCATAATCCGCCGCATCAAATACCACATCCAGCAACTTACTAAAAATATTCAACACATCCCGTGTGCCGGGCAAGAGAAACACCAATGCCCCCAACGCCAACTGCAAGGCAATACCAGTAATCACCACTCGCCAGGGGAAGTACTTGGGATTGCGATTTTCAGAAAAGATCCAGCGATCGCACACAAGCCAAAAATTCCTGCTAGCGAAATTAGGTTGAGAATACTCATAG
>JAAUSV010000236.1 GCA_012032525.1 Leptolyngbyaceae cyanobacterium SL_7_1 | reverse complement strand
AAATCACGCGCTGTGAGGATATGGTGCTCGCCATCAAGACGATGATTGTGCGAGGTGCCCCGGCGATCGGGGTGGCAGCGGCGTATGGGGTTTATCTGGCAGCACGGGAAATCCCGACGAGCGATCGCACGGAGTTTTTGGCGGCGTTGGAGCGAATGGCGGACAAACTCAAAGCCACTCGCCCAACGGCGGTTAACTTATTCTGGGCGATCGAGCGAATGCTAAAAACGCGCGACAAACCCTCGGACCCGTCAAACACATTCGAGAAGCGCTGTTGGCGATGGCGCAAACAATTCAACTAGAAGATATTCAAACCTGTCAGGCGATTGGCAATTTTGGCTTGCAGGCGTTGCCGCCAGAACCTGCCCAATTGCGCCTGTTGACCCACTGCAATGCTGGAGCGTTGGCAACCGCAGGCTATGGTACGGCGCTAGGAGTGGTGCGATCGACCCTGCGGGAAGGGCGGCTGCAAATGCTCTACATCGATGAAACCCGCCCTCGCTTACAGGGCGCACGGTTGACCGCTTGGGAGTGTGTACAAGAAGATATTCCCGCCACCCTAATTACCGATAATATGGCGGCGCACTGTATGCAAAAGCAGATGATCGATGCGGTGGTGGTGGGAGCCGATCGAATTGCGGCAAATGGGGACACGGCAAATAAAATTGGCACCTATAGTTTGGCGTTGGTTGCCAAAGCTCACCAGGTTCCTTTCTTTGTGGCAGCCCCCCTATCAACAGTCGATTTTGCATTAGAAAATGGCACTCAAATTCCGATCGAGGAACGCGACTCGATCGAGATTTGTCAAATTGGTGAAACCCAAATTTGTCCCGAAGGAATTGAGTTTTATAACCCGTCGTTTGATGTGACTCCGGCGGAGTTGATTACGGCAATTATTACGGAACATGGGGCGATCGAGCCTGCGGAGTTGGTGCAATATCGGATGAAGCAGGCGGTTTAGGGTAGTTCTGTTTAGAGAGGGTTGGAGTGGTTGCGATCGCTCAGATTGCTCCGACTCAAATTAGCCTCCATGCTAAACTGTTGGACAAGCAATGGACGAGATTTGAGGCAAATAAGTCATGTTGCTGGAGCTTAAGCGCATCACAGTTCCTCCTGGGCAAAGGGTTTTGCTAAACTCTATCAGTTGGCAGGAGTTTGAAACCATTCTGAATGAATTAGGGGAACATCGGGCGGCTAGAGTCGCCTATGCGAATGGTACGTTGGAAATTATGACTCCTTTACCAGAGCATGAAGTCAGTAAGGTTTTGATTGGAGATTTGCTGAAAGCGTTATTGGAAGAGCTGAATATTGAGTTTTGGTGTTTGGGTTCAACCACGTTTAAGCATGAATTGATGAATCAGGGAATTGAACCGGATGATTGTTTCTACATTCAAAATGAGGCAGCTATCCGAGGCAGGGATCGGTTAGATTTAACCATCGATCCACCACCAGATTTAGCGATTGAAGTAGATGTTACCTCTCGGACTCATCCTGCTATCTACCAGGTTCTTGGTGTACCAGAATTGTGGCGATTTGAGAAAGCACAGTTGCAGATTAATGTGTTGCAAGCGGGGCAATATGTTGAGGTGGAATTTAGCCCTAATTTTCCTGATCTGCCGTTACGACAAATGATACCGGAGTATTTGCAGCAGGCTAAAACGATTGGCAGAAATAAAACGATGAGATTGTTTAGACAACGGGTTCAAAAGACAACTTTTCCCTCTAAGGAATCGTCCTGATTCGGGTAGTCATTACCAGTAATTCTGAACTCCGTAGAAGCAATCTTTGTTGATTACAGTAATTATTAGGGAGCATGGGACGATCGAGCCTGCGGAGTTGGTGCAGTATCGGATGAAGCAAGCGGTTTAGATTCGGGTGCGATCGGTTGGATATTTCCTGATGAAGCAGTATCTCTAAGTAGTTAGGAGATAACTGTGTTTTTTGTTGCGGGTGTGGGGCGATCGTACTTACGATTTTGGGTGCAGTGTGAATGAAGCTAATGCTTTAGCCTTAGAAGGCGAGCGCTCTCTGTTTACAGGAAAACTTAAACAACTTTTCTTACTGGAGGTAGGATTCATGTTTGTACTCACGGGACTTGCTCTATCGTCCGTAACCAGTTTATTTGTGGCTGTCCTTCCATTTCTTGCTGCTTCACTTGGAAGTTTGTTGGGATTTGCAATTCCACGCGCTGCTCAACTCCCTCGGTACATTAAGGTTTTAGTTTTGCTTTATCAAAACTCCGATCCAAACTCACAAACCAGGAAATATACAACAAGTGCACTACTGATTTTAGGAGGTTATTTAGCATTTATGGCGCACTCTTTCATCCCGTTTACAGGAGCAATATTGATTGGAGCAGTTACAACTCCAATTGCATTACTTCTTACCTCAGTTGTAATTTTAGCCACTTTAGATTTAGTGACAAGGCTAAACGAACCTTATCTTGAAAATATTCATGTCAGCTATAGAGAAGTATTTCAAGACATGGAGGATGATCTCCTCTCACTTAAAAACATATTAGGTCCGTCATGGAAGGTCATGGTTGAAAAAATTCAAGCAATTTTTGAAGACCTAAATCCTAGAGTTGCTGAGTTAGGTGAAGAAGTTGCATCTGAGATTAACAAATACTTCGGCAGTCAACTACCTGAATTGGTAATTTATTTAGATACCAAAAACTCCTCAAAACTTGTACTCAATGACTCTGATATTAGAACTATTAGCGAGAGCCTTGAACCTTGGAAAAAAGTGGGTGGCTCTCTACTTCTAGGAACATTAACTGGTACTGGCACTGGGATGGCAGCATCAACTGTTGCTGCTGCCACGGTAGCTCCTGCTACTTGGTGGACTTCGCTTGTACCAGGGGCAATTCAAACAGTATTGGTAGGTGGCAAAACTGTTGTCGGTGCTGCGGCTTTTAGCGCTTATACAGTTGCTGCTCCAATTGCTTTAGGCTTAACAATTGGTACTGGCGTTTTCAGTGCAACAATGTTTGCACTTGGCAAGATCGAAGAACATAAATTAAGCCAATTCTTGGCTGACGTTATTATTGCCTCTTTACCAATGGTTCGAGCAGATAAAGAGTTTAGTGAGGATGAAAAACTTGTTATTCAACAATTTCTAGCCAATCCCAAAATTCAGCAGCAAGACAAAGATAGAGTTTATTTAGCATTAAGTTCCAACGAGAGTTTCGATGACATTATAAGTAAAAACCTTCTTTACGAGCAAAAAGAG
The DNA here is from genome assembly GCA_012032525.1 of Leptolyngbyaceae cyanobacterium SL_7_1. Taxonomy (GTDB): domain Bacteria; phylum Cyanobacteriota; class Cyanobacteriia; order Elainellales; family Elainellaceae; genus JAAUSV01. The sequence continues at coordinate 4,774 of JAAUSV010000236.1, read as the reverse complement.
GAAAAGACATTAATCAAACGTAGGCTACTTCTATCTATCACCTGGGAAATTGCAAAGGCTGACGGCAAAGTTGATGAACAAGAAGTTGCCCTGCATAATCGGATGGCGAAAATTCTGCAAATTCCTGAAGAAACTGTGACTGAGATTCGTCGTCTCATCACACCAAAACTTCTTCTCCAGAGTAGCAACTGATAGTGTTGAAATTGTAAGGTGGATTGCATCAGCGTAGTCCACCTTACAATTTCAAATAACTGTTCTTGGAGCGGGCGCTCCTCTCAGCATTCCTTCTGTACTGAGATCTTCATCTAACTCTTCCCAGTTGCGTAGGTTGGGTTGAGGCACGAAACCCAACGCAGAATCTCTGTTGTGCTGGGTTTCGCTATGCTCAACCCAGCTTACAAGGGGGTGTTTGTTCGATTAATTATCTTATTCTTTGCCAATGAAATTAGGCAGGACAATTTTGTCATTGGCTCCCCAATCCTCGGCATAAATTCCATTGGCAACATAGCGATGAAAACTTGAATACGCCCAATCTTTTGGTGCTTCGACTAATTGATGATGAACGGGATTGTAATGAATGTAATCTACATGTCGAGCGAAATCGATCTCATCTCGAATTTGGTGTTCCCAAAATCGACGTTGCCACACTGCTTGTTCTCCCTTGCGAAGATGTGAGGGCGATCGCAATTGCTTACAGAAATCGGGACAACACCGACTAAATTGAGTCTTGATCAATCGCCAACGCATTGGAAAATTTGCACCTTCTAAAGGTAATGTCCAAATACAATGAAGATGATCAGGCAACACGACTATTGCCTCAATATCGAACGAATGCGTTTGCTTAACTTGGTGAAAGGCTTGCCGTAGGAGCGCGATCGCTTCTGGTTGATGAAGAATTTGTTGACGTTGATAGGTTACAAGAGTAAAAAAATAGGTTGCTCCTGGAGTTTTAGCGCGACGATATTGCACAGGTGTGTTCCTCACTCTTCCTTTCTAGAGTGGGTTGTGCAGTGCTAAATTGAACAAAAAATGTTGGGGTTTATGTTTGCAATGACCTAACTGTTGTGAATTAGGTGGAAGGTGTTGGGTTTCGTGCCTCAACCCAACCTACCAAAGTGGTGTTGGCTGATCAGCAAGGGTTTGAATGTTTCGCGGTAACTGCCGATAGTGATACCAAAAATCTGGAGTTGCTCGATGTCTCACAAATCAGTGCAGCGTCCTTCTTGTAGATGTTTCAGCGCTTTTTCAGCAAGTGCATCAAGCCGTCCGGCTGCCACATCTGCCTCAAACTGTCGATCCCACAACTCTGCATCAAACTCTGCAAACCAAGCACGAAAGGCAGCAAGATCTTCAGATGATAATTGTTGAACAGCACGTTCAATTTCGTTTAGGGTATTCATGTTAATTAACCATTACTGCTAATCAATCCTATAAATCTGCCTTGAATCGATTCTAGAATAAAATCTCGCATGTAAGTGCTGGCATTAAGGATTTCTACTCTAATTAAATTTCCAGCCGCATTTAGCTCAGCCGCGACGTTTGGACTAATTTCAATGCTTCTTGCTTCGGGTTCTGGTGAGATTATCAGATGAAGAATGTTTTCGTCTTTGAAGTAGCTCATTTGAGGAGTTGGTAGCTTACTGTTAATCATCAATGCGTTGTGAAAGCTCTCTCCTAATTATTGACTACTTCTGGTCAGGGTAATTACGTTCAGTCCCCCGATCGCCCTTCGCCAAAATCACCAACGCTTTATCAATCTCTCGAACCTTGATGCTGCGGAGAGCGGTAAGCAGCGATCGCAACAAAGCAACTTCATCATCAGTCAGCGTGACCATAGGTGTTCCCTCAAATAGAGTTACTTACTGGAGTTTTCCAGTAGCGATATTTATCATATGCGAAAATTACCGGAAAATTCCAGTAATTTAAGATGTCTCCTACAAGCAAAGACAAGCAAGAGATGAGAGTGATTATCGGTAAGGATACTTATCGCTTGCTTAAAAAGCTTGCAGGTATTCGAGAAATATCGCTGAGTAGACTAGCTGAAGAGGCGTTCGATCGTTATTTAGAGGATGAGGATACGAAAGAGTTGATCGATCGACATAAGCTAGAAGACTGACTGAATATAGTTGGTCGGGCAAATAGCACAGAAAAAGCGCAACAAGGTGGAAATTAGGGCATACATCCCCAAAGAACTAGATAAGCTGGTTCGATCGCTTGCAACGCTTAGGGATGAAACCTTGTCGTCTGTGGTTGAGGAGAGCTTGGAGAAATGGATTAATGACGCTGAAAATCTCCAGCTAAGGGATAAACACAACTTAGATGAGATCGATTAGCGACGCTGACTTGAGACAAACTGGGGCTTACGCTTTGGCGTAAGCCCCAAGTCAGAATTTATGTCCCGTGGCGAATCCCTAACCCTGCTAAAGCTCCTGCATCACGGCTTTAGCAGCGGCGATCGTCCGATCGACATCCTCTTCAGTGTGGGCAAGCGACGTAAACCCGGCTTCAAACTGGGATGGAGCCAAGTAGATTCCCCGCTCCAACATGCCACGATGGAACCGGGCAAACTTTTGTAGATCAGAGTGCTTGGCGTCTTCGTAGCTATGGACAGGTCCTTCGGTGAAGAAGAAGCCAAACATGCCGCTGATGTTGCCCCCACACGCCGCATGACCCGTTTCTTGAGCGGCTTGCAGCAAACCATCGGCTAAGCGCTTGGTGATTCGCTCCAGTTGCTCGTAGGTTCCAGGACGTTGCAGCAGTTCCAAGGTCTTAATACCTGCGGTCATTGCCAGCGGATTGCCGGATAATGTGCCAGCCTGGTACATAGCGCCAGCCGGAGCCACCATCGCCATGATGTCTTGGCGACCGCCGTAGGCACCGACGGGTAAGCCACCGCCGATGACTTTGCCCAAGGTGGTCAGGTCGGGGGTGACTCCAAATTTTTCTTGGGCACCGCCGTAGGCAATGCGAAATCCGGTCATCACTTCATCGAATACGAGCAGTGCGCCGTTTTCCTGAGTCAGCACCCGTAAGCCTTCTAGGAAGCCAGCATCGGGGGGAATGAACCCAGCATTGCCGACGATCGGCTCTAAAATCACTCCAGCAATCTGATCGGGGTTTTCCGCAAATAATGCCTTGACTGCCTCTAGGTCATTGTAGGGAGCCGTCAACGTGTTGGCAGTGGTGGACTTGGGGACGCCGGGAGAATCGGGCAAGCCCAAGGTTGCTACACCCGATCCGGCTTTGACCAAAAACATGTCGGCGTGACCGTGGTAGCAGCCCTCAAACTTGATCAACTTGTCGCGTCCGGTAAAGGCTCGCATCAGCCGCAGCACCGCCATACACGCCTCTGTGCCGGAGTTAACGAAGCGCACCATTTCGACGCTGGGGACGGCACGAATCACCATTTCCGCCAAGACGTTTTCTAAGTAGCAGGGCGCACCAAAGCTCGTACCCTTTTCTAGGGCGTTGTGCAGGGCTTCGATCACCTCCGGATGGGCGTGTCCACAGATGGCAGGACCCCAAGTGCCGATGTAGTCGATGTATTGGTTGCCGTCCACATCCCAGATATAGGCTCCTTTGACGCGATCGAACACGATCGGCTGCCCACCCACAGATTTGAACGCCCGCACAGGGGAATTTACCCCACCTGGCATGAGTTTTTGAGCCGCCGCAAAAATCTCTTCTGATTTAGTTGTCTTTAAAGATTGGGTAGAAACCAAAGCGCTGTCCTCGTGCTGTAAACCAGATTTAGTGCTTTTTCCATTATGCAACTGTAGGGCGATCGGGGGAATTTTGTATAGAAATGTTCCAGGTTTGTAGAGGGTGCAGGGTCGATAGTAGACGAGCAAAATCCCTCTGCTGGATTTCGTTCTACCGCCGTAAAGCTATTAAGATAGATGAAGAATAATGGGAAGAAATTGCATGACCCACGGCTTATCTAGTGCTCCAGCGTTGACTGCCCCCTTCGTCCAACGGTTGCCCAACGGATTAACGATTATTGTCGAACAAACCCCGATCGAGGCGGTCAACTTAAGTTTGTGGCTAGGCGTGGGGTCGGCGATCGAGCCAGATCCGGTCAACGGCATGGCACATTTCCTGGAGCACATGATCTTCAAGGGCACGGCTCGACTGGAGAGTGGCGAGTTTGAGCGGGCGATCGAGCAACGGGGCGCAGTCACCAATGCGGCAACCAGCCAGGATTACACCTACTACTACATCACCACGGCTCCCCACGATTTTGCGGAACTCGCTCCCCTGCAAATCGAGGTGGTGTTGAATGCAGCAATTCCCGATGATGCCTTTGAACGGGAGCGATCGGTGGTGCTTGAGGAAATTCGCCGCTCCAATGACAGTCCCCGGCGGCGGATCTTTCAGCGATCGATGGAGCTAGCCTTTGATCAGTTGCCCTATCGTCGTCCGGTGTTGGGGACAGAAGCCGTGATTGGGTCGCTCAAGGCTCAACAAATGCGCGATTTTCACTCCACCTGGTATCGTCCCCAATCGATGACCGCCGTTGCGGTGGGCAACTTGCCCCCTGAGCAGTTAATCGAGATCGTGGCGAACGGATTTAACCATGCCTATGCCCATCACGCGTCACCCAGCTATGACACCGCCACCGAAGCCTTGGCGATGGCTCCTTCCCTCAGCGTCGAATCAGCGTTTCCGGCGATCGCCCGTCAATCCTTTGTTGATCCGAGTTTGCAGCAGGCGCGGTTGGTGATGGTGTGGCGGGTTCCCGGCATGAATGACCTAGCGCAGACCTACGCCCTAG
>JAAUSV010000235.1 GCA_012032525.1 Leptolyngbyaceae cyanobacterium SL_7_1 | reverse complement strand
ATTGGGAGGCTTTGTGATTCACGAAGCCAGAGCTCTGAGGCGATCGCCTCGGTGCTGCATTTTGGGTGAAGATTCTGTGTTTTACCCAAACCCCCTTTCCCCGCGATCGCTTTCAGCCAGGAGCGGTGACTGCGGTGCAAAATGTCGCCCAGACCTATGCTAAAAGCCCCTGCCTGCTCAAATTCCTTAAAACCGTCCAGGTTCGAGCCAAATTGCTAGTCCCGATTGCGGTACAAGACGAGCTATGGGGATTCTTGATCGCCCACGATTGTCACCACCACCGCCAATGGCGACAGGAAGAACAACAATTTCTCCAACACATTGGGGAACATCTGTCGATCGCCATCAGCCAAGCCCAGCTCTACAGCGAGCTGCACCAACAAAAAGACACATTGGAAGAGCGCGTGATCGACCGCACCCAAGCCCTGTATGATGCCATGACCGCTGCCCAAGTCGCCAATCAGCTCAAGGGAGATTTTTTGGCAGCGGTCAGCCATGAGTTGCGGACTCCCTTGACGTGCATCATTGGCATGTCCGCGACGTTGATGCGTTGGTCAGCAGAACAGAGCGATCGCCAGCAGACCTTTTTACAAGCCATCCACAACAGCGGCGAGACATTGCTAGACCTGATCAACAACATTTTAGAGTTGTCGCAATTGCAAACCGGAAACGCGCTGCTCGATCTGAGCGAATTTTCCATCAGTTTGTTGGTGCAGCAAGTGTTGAAAGATTTTCAGCGCAAGGCATCTACAACTAAGGTTGAGCTTAAGCTCGATCTGCAAATCAGTTCAAGTCACGATCGGGTGATCGCCGATCCCCGTCGAGTTCGCCAAATCCTGGCAAACCTACTGAGCAATGCCATCAAATTCACGCCTGCGGGAACCGTCACCCTCCGTGCTGTTACCGATGACAGCAGCCTCCTATTTCAGGTGAAGGATACGGGCATTGGCATTGCGGAACAGCAGCGATCGCTGCTGTTCCAGCAATTTCAACAACTCGATGGTTCTCGTCAGCGCGAGTATGGCGGTACAGGATTGGGACTGGCACTGACCAAGCAATTGGTTGAGATGCAGGGGGGAACGATTGAGGTGCGATCGACGGTCGGAGTCGGTTCGGTGTTTACCGTGCGATTGCCCCGGTTGCGGGCGCTTGATCCCGCCCTTTCCTCAAAACCAGTTTTATCAACAGACCCAGCGCTGGGGCGAATCGTGTTACTAGCCAACCAGGATGAAACCGCCGAGGTAATCTGCGACATCCTCACCGCAGCAGGCTACCAACTTGTGTGGATGATGGAAGGTAGTAATGCAGTCACGCAGATCGAGCTACTGCAACCGCTGCTGGTGATTGTGGATACTCAACTGAGTAATGGGGATTGCTACGAGGTTCTACGCAGTCTCAAACAAAATCCCATTACAAACTGTTTGAAGGTGCTAGCGCTAGTCACTGAAACCAACGCCACACCCTCACCGTCGTTGCAGCCAGTTAATGCAGACCATTTCCTCACCAAACCCATCCACCCGGAAACAATTTTGCTGACCGTGGATGCGCTTAGGATCGTGGATTAAATGCCCTGCAAACCTAGAATTTTCATGGGGGCATGGTATGCTACGCCCCTACATAATGCGGTGTACCTATTGATGGCTGGAATGCCTATCTCACAGAGCATTAGAGGAATACACACACCGCGTTGCACTACGATCGCTTTTGAATATCCCGTGCCATTTTCCGGAAGTCATCGAGGCTAGAATCTGGTTTGCGGGCTTCTAGTTTTGGCTTAGCCGGGGTTTCAGGGCGCGATTCAGCCGGGGTAAAACTGCTCTTGGATTCACTGCGTGGTTGGTTGCCCTTCTCTAGGAGGGACTCAAACTCTGAAGAGGTGGACTTGGGCATGTTGCTGATCGTTCTCGCCGTATCAAAGTCTAGAAAATAGTCTTTAGATTCACGGGCGGGCTTTTGCGCTTTTGCAGGTTTGACCTTTGCAGGTTTCTCTACTGCCTTTTTTTCAGGCTTAGCTACTTTGACCGACTCATCCTCTGATTTCTTTGACCCAAATAATCCCTTGATAAACCCAACCATAGAATCCCTCCCAACCGCTCTGTGTGTTGATTTATTTTAAGTATTGTGAAATTCGTTTAAAAACGCAAGCTAAAAGCCGGGGTCATCGGTCTCAGTTGTCCAAGGGTTGGTAGTGGATGCAGCGATCGCACGCTCCCTTGGGGTTCACCGCACAGCGCAGCAATTCAGAACGGGCATTATATCGACAGGTAATATCTCCAATCACCCATCGTCCATCGTCCAGGAGGGTGGCTTCAGCAGGGGCAGCCACCGCTTGGACATAGAGCGCTATCTTGTGCAATCGGTACTTTCCCGCACTCAATTGGTAGCGGTGTCTCCGTTCTAGCACAATGTAGGTTGTCCCCTCAATCTCCAAGTACGCGCCTGGTTGAGGGTTCCAATCCAGGGAGAGATACCCAAGAACTCGCCGCGAGTCATTCACAATGACTTCTGCGGGCAGGAAATTCGACTCCATAGACAAAACTGGCGATCGACCAACTAACCCATCTGCTTCCCCATGGTTGGAAACCAGTCCTGACCAGCCGAAACTAGCCAGGACTGGTAAAGAGGAAGCTATGAGGCAGCTTGCCGTTCTTTGACCTCCTCAATCACTTTCTCCGCCACATTGCTGGGGCAAGGCGCATAGTGGGAGAAGGACATAGAGAACTGACCCCGACCAGAGGTATGGTGCGTAGATCACCGATGTAGCCAAACATTTCGCTCAGCGGCACATCGGCTTTAATGCGGGCGCCGACTGCCCCCGTCTCCTGGGACTTGATCATGCCGCGACGACGGTTGAGGTCGCCAATGACATCGCCCATATAGTCATCGGGGGTAAACACGTCCACATTCATAATCGGCTCTAGCAACTGCGGACCTGCCTTGGGTACTGACTGGCGATAGGCAGCTCTTGCAGCAATCTCAAAGGCAAGGGCAGAGGAGTCAACCGGGTGGAAACCGCCCCCAACCAGGGTGAATTTCAAATCCACACAGGGGAAGCCAGCTAAGACACCCCGATCGATGCTGCTCTCGAAGCCTTTTTCAACCGCGCCCCAGTATTCTCTGGGCACTGCACCACCCACCACTTTGGACTCAAACTCATAGCCTGTACCCGGTTCACCGGGTTCGATGATGTAATCGATCTTGCCATATTGACCGGAACCACCTGACTGTTTCTTGTGGGTGTAGCTGTCCTCTAGTCGCTTGGTGATCGACTCGCGGTAGGCAACTTGAGGTTTGCCGACTTCGACTTCGACGCCGTGGGTGCGCTTGAGAATGTCTACTTTGATGTCGAGGTGCAATTCGCCCATTCCTTGCAGAATGGTTTCGCCGCTCTCCTCATCGGTCATGACGCGGAAGGACGGGTCTTCCTGCACCATTTTGCTCAGGGCAGTCCCCATCTTTTCGTCACCACCCTTGGTTTTGGGTTTGACGGCGATCGAAATCACCGGATCAGGGAAGACCATCGGTTCCAAGGTGGCAGGCTGTTTGGGATCGCAAAGGGTGTGTCCGGTTTGGACGTTTTTCATGCCGACGATCGCAATGATGTCCCCTGCCTGTGCCGACTCGATCTCCTCACGGGAGTTGGCGTGCATTTCCACCAGACGGCTAATCCGCTCAGTTTTACCCGTGGCGGTGTTTAGTACCGTGTCACCCTTGCTTAGGGTGCCGGAGTAGAGGCGGGTAAAGGTGAGAGCGCCATAGCGATCGTCCATAATCTTAAACGCAAGCGCCCGCAACGGCTTCTCTGGATCAACGATGGCAAAGGTGCCTGTCTCGTTGCCTTCCAAATCAATCTCTGGTTGCGGTTTGACCTCCATTGGGTTGGGTAGGTAGTCCACCACCGCATCCAACACCAACTGCACCCCTTTGTTTTTGAACGAGGAGCCGCAGTAGGTGGGAAAAAATACCATTTCCCGCGTACCCTTGCGAATACAGCGCTTAATCGTATCGAGATCGGGTTCTTCCCCTTCTAGGTATTGCTCCATCACGTCGTCGTCTTGCTCTACAGCAAGTTCGATCAGTTGCTCGCGATAGGTTTCCACCTGATCTGCCATGTCGGCAGGTACTTCTTTGATCGTGTAATTCATCGGATCGCCAGAGTCATCCCAGATCCAGGCTTTGCGGGTAAGCAAATCTACCACGCCAGTGAATTGATCCTCCACCCCAATGGGCAGCACCATCACCAATGGCTTCGCACCCAGTACTTTCTCAACTTGCTTGACCACGCGGTAAAAATCCGCCCCCGTGCGATCGAGCTTGTTGACGTAAATTACACGAGCCACTTTAGAGTCGTTGGCGTAGCGCCAGTTGGTTTCCGATTGCGGTTCTACCCCACCTGATCCACAAAACACTCCGATACCGCCGTCCAGCACTTTCAGCGAACGATAGACCTCAATGGTGAAATCCACGTGACCGGGGGTGTCGATAATGTTTAATTGGTGGTCATTCCAGAAGCAACTGGTTGCAGCAGACTGAATCGTAATCCCCCGCTCCTGCTCCTGCTCCATGAAGTCGGTTGTGGCTGCGCCTTCATGCACCTCACCAATTTTGTGAATCTTACCAGTCAGCTTGAGGATTCGTTCAGTTGTGGTCGTTTTACCTGCATCTACGTGCGCGAAGATGCCGATGTTGCGATAACGAGTGAGGTCTTTCATACTTGCTCTTTGGCTTAAATGGGATAAACAGTCGGTGACCACCTGCAAGCGTTACTCAGAGAAAATCTGCGTCGCTTTTATAGCCCGTGTAGGCTGAATTTGAATCCCTTAAAATTTTAAGAAATTCTGTTCCACGCTTACGACAATATTGATAATTGTAAAGTGTCGCGCCGTAAATGTAGCCGATCGCTGCAAAGGGAGTCAATTTGACCGCGCTACTCCAACGATTAACCATTATTCGCAACACCCGTTGTTCACGGCAAACACGACTGGCGGAAGCGTGCAAATACCTCCGCAAGTTATCTAATCTGTCGCAAAAGCCAATAACTGGTCAACCTGTTTTCCATTGTAACGATCGCCCTTACCATCCTGCCGCTAGACTGCTTTCGGTAAACCATCCCTAGCAATACGGAAAATACTCATTGGCGATCGATGGTTTGGATCAGTTGATGGTTCGGATTAGTTCCAGCATTCGACGATATTGGACGCTATTTTCTGCTTGAAGAAATAGATCAGCCGCCTGTTGAAGATCTGTCAACGCGGCTGAGGCATCGCCTAGGTTGAATTGGGCTTCTCCCCGGATGGCGTAGGCGAGGGGAAGGTTTGGGTTGAGGGTGAGGGCACGATCGGCATCGGCAACAGCCCCCATAAACTCCTCAAGCTGAAGTTGGGCACTGGCTCGATTGGCATAGGCTAAGGCCAGATTGGGATTGAGGCGCAGGGCTTCGCTGGCATCGTCAAAAGCGTTTTGAGGATTACCCAGTTCTAACCAAGCCGTGCTGCGATTGACATAGGCGAGAACGCTATCAGGCGACAATTCCAGCGTCCGATTGGCATCCTCCAAGCCCTGCTGAAACAGTCCCAAGCGAATTCGGGCATCTCCCCGTGCCAGATGTGCCTCTGCAGATTCGGGGTTGAGCCGCACTGCCTCTTCCGCATCGGTGAGCGATCCCTGATAATCCCCCAACTCGTTGCGGGCGATGCTGCGGCTGAGGTAAGCAAAGAACAGGGCTGGGTCAAGTTGCAGAGCTTGAGTTGCATCGTCTACAGCATTTTGAAATGCTTGCAAACGATTGTGGCTAATACTGCGGGCAAGATAAGCAAAGGCATTGTCAGGGGTTGCCTCGATCGCCGCCGTACACGTCTGCACCGCTGTTGCAGGCTCACTACCAGAAGCTTGAACGTAGCACAATTGCAAAAGTGTATCGGGGGTAATGGGTTGCGATTCAACCTGCGCAGAGACAGGAAATAGGGGCGTTATCGCCCATAGTCCAACTCCAATCGCTCCACCCAGCCGATGGAATGCCTTAGCCCGCACCATACGAATTCCTTTGAGTAATGCGATCGCAGGGTTAATAGTTGCCATTCCTAGAGTAGCCCGACGAAATGTAATGGACCATGCCCACTGATCAGCTCAATCATTAAGGCAATGAATCCAAGCATGGCTAATCGTCCATTCCAGACCTCAGCGGTGGTCGTCAAACCCCATTCCCAGCGCTCCTGCGGATAGAGCTTTACCTTTTGCTTTGGCTCGATCACCTCTGCTAGAGATAGGGCAGGGGATCTCAAAGCATCGATCACCATATCCGCCAGTGCTTCGATAAACAGTGGATGGGTGTTGAGGGCGGGTACACGATGGAAATGGGGGATTCCTGCCTCTTCCGCAATGTGGCGGTACTCGATATCGATTTCCTGCAAGGTTTCGATATGCTCAGAGACAAAGCTAATGGGAACGACCAATAAGTATTGGATGCCTTGAGCTGCTAAATCGGCGATCGCATCCTCGGTATAGGGCTTCAACCATTCCACCGGACCAACCCGACTTTGATACGCCAGGGTGTGGGCATTGGGGCGGTTGAGCGTTTGCATGATTAGCTCTGTGCACTGCTCAATCTCCCGTTGGTAGGGATCTCCCGCCTCCTCGACATAGCTAACGGGGACACCGTGGGCACTGAAGAAAATGTGAACCTGGGACGGGTCAGGAAATTGATCCAATTGCTGAGCAATCAGATCTGCCATGGCACGCAGGTATCCGGGGCGATCGTACCAGGATGGAATCACTGTGTGCTCGATGTGGCTGAGGCTGGCATCCTCCGTCCAAATTTGCTCTAATAGGCGAAAGCTGGAGCCACTGGTGCTAATAGAAAATTGGGGATAGAGCGGCAGGATTACCAATTGTTCAATCCCGTCGCGTTTGATGCGGGCGATCGCCTCTTCGGTAAAGGGATACCAATAGCGCATTCCAACATAAATCTGCGCGTCTTGCCCCTTTTGTTGAAGATGGACTTGGAGGGCTTGGGCTTGCTCCTCAGTAATGCGACGCAAGGGCGAGCCACCACCGATTTCTTTGTAATTTTCTTTAGACTTACGAGCGCGACTAGTAGAAATTAACCATGCCAGTGGTTTCTGTAGCCAGGGAAATGGCAAACGAATAATTTCTGGATCAGAGAATAGGTTGAACAGGAAAGGACGGACATCCTCTAGCTGATCGGGTCCGCCTAGATTTAGCAATAGAACCCCAACACGACCCATAGTAATTACAGTTCCCTAGCCTCTAATAATCGTTATTAATTTTAACAATGAATTGCCAATGTCGCTTTGGTCAAACGGAGGAAATTGCCGATGACTGTCTTAAATAATCAGGTTCTTAATATCCCCTTTATAACGCAGAGCGTTGGTGCAGCGCTTAACTATTTTTTGTAGATTCCACTTTAAATTAATCTAGTGATGACTCATTCCTTAGCCGCAATCCTGTTTGAGACTGTATGGTTGGAGAATGGATGGTCTATGGCAATGGATTTTTCTACGATCGATGCTCGCATTACTCAGGTCAACCAACGCCTCAAAGCTGCCCGGCTCGGACTAGTGGTGGAGCGACGTGGAGAGAAGCTTGCATTGCGAGGAACCTTGCCCCTCGCCCGATAGCATGCGTCTGCGTCCCTATCAGCAGCGAGTCAGCCTCAATTTACCAGCAACAGCAGCCGGGTTAAAACAGGCGGAGCAGGAAGCCAAAATTATTGCAGCCCAGTTAATCCAACACACCTTTGACTGGCGACAATATGGCGTTCTAGAGGGGCGACTGCGCCAAATGGACTTGCCTCAAACCCTAGAAGCATTTGAGCACTATTTCTTTAATCAACCCCATCGGGTTCATGCTTCTACAAGAACTACCTGGCAAAAAGCCTATGCTCCCTATTTGCGCAAGTTAGCGGCGATCGCCCAAGCTCAACCCCACCTGAGTTTGGCAGAGGCGATCTATGCCGCTGTGCGCTCGACCCCTGCCAATTCTCGCAGTCGCCAAGTCTGTTGTACGGCACTGGGTGCATTGGCAGAATTTTGCACCTAGAATTGCCGATCGAGTTGAAATCCCTGGCAGGCAGCTAC
>JAAUSV010000234.1 GCA_012032525.1 Leptolyngbyaceae cyanobacterium SL_7_1 | reverse complement strand
CCACGCCCCCAACCACTCTAGTTCTGATCCGGTATCCCAGTCCCGTCGTAAACCATCGCTGCGGATACTGCTGACGTTGCCGTTTTTATTGCAAACGATCGTCCCGGTGGCGCTGGTGGGCTATCTGTCCTTCCGCAACGGGCAGCGGGCAGTGAATGATCTGGCAGCGCAGTTGCAAGCTGAAGTCAGCCAGCGGGTGGAGCAACATCTCAACCGCTACTTCACCGCACCCCGGCAAATTAACCGCTTAAACCAAAGTGCCATTCAACTTGGACTGTTAAACCCTGATGAACCCACGCCGACGGGACGCTATTTCTGGCAACAGATGCAGGTGTTTTCCGACATCAGCTACATCAACTACACCGAAACGACTGGGCAATTTGTGGGGGTGGGGCGTGGGTCGGATGGTGGGTTGTATTTAGAACTCAGCGATCCGGCTCGTCCTAATCAGTACACCGCTTACCAGCTCAATCAGCAGGGCGATCGCCAAGCCGTTTTGCGCAGTGCGGCGTCGTCCACCCTGGAGGAAGCTCGGTATGCCGAAACCGTTGCGGCTGGAAAACCCATCTGGACAACGATGTATCAGCTCCCTGGCGATGCACCCGGAGATTTTTCGATTTCCTGCGGGATTCCGATCTTCACGGCGGATCGAACCTTGGCAGGCGTGGTGGGGGTCGATCTGTTTTTGCCCCACGTCAGTCAGTTTTTGCGGGAACTGGCGATCGCCCCCTCTGGTCGGGTGCTGGTGATTGAGCGGGATGGCTCGGTGCTGGCTAGCTCTAGCGAAGCATTGCCCTTTCGGCAATCAGGCGGACAAGTGCAACCCTTGAATGTGCTCGACAGCCCAGATGAAATCGATCGCGCTACGGCGGAGCAAGTGGTGAATCAATTGGGTGGATTTGAGGCAGTAACCGATGCTCAACGGTTTGAATTTTGGCAGGATGGCGATCGCCAGTTTGTCCAAATTACTCCGTGGCAAGACCCGTGGGGACTAGATTTGCTGCTGTTGGTGACGCTGCCCGAATCTGCATTTATGGGACAGATTAATGCGAATACCCGCACGACGATCGCCCTTTGTTTGGCATCGCTAGTGGGGGCGATCGCCTTGGGGGTGTGGATGGCACGACGACTCAGCCGTCCGATCAGCGAGTTGAGCCAAGCCAGTGAGACCTTGGCGATCGCCGCCCAACGGGGATTTTCCACACCCGCGACTCCTGCCCTCCATTCCCCATCGGTACGAGAACTAGATACGCTGGCGACTGCCTTTAACAGCATGACTGCCCAGTTGCAGCACTCGTTCACCACACTGGAGAGCCAGAATGTGAACCTGCAACGCACCCAAACCGCCCTCGCTGCGGCGAAAGAACAACTGGAGGCGGTGATCAATGCGGTTCCAGGTCCGATTTCCTGGGTGGATGCGGGAGGGGTATACATTGGCGTCAATCGCCACTTTGCTGAAAATTGGCAACTTTCGCAGGAAGCCTTTGTGGGCAAAGAGGTGGGATTTTTGCAGGGCAGTGCCCAATTGGCTGACTTTACCCGTCAGTTTCTTCACAGCCCTGAGCAGTCTGCCAGTCAAGTAATTCCCCTGCATTTAGACAATCAGTTGCGCTATTACCTGATTGCCGCACAGAAATATCAGCAGGGACAGGCAACCGTATCTGTTGGCATCGATATCACGGAGCGGGAAACGGCAAAAGAAGCCCTGCGGATCGCCGAAGAGAACTATCGCAGCATCTTTGAAAATGCCCTGGAAGGTATTTTTCAATCCTCCCCCGAAGGTCAATTTATCAACGTCAACCCTGCGTTGGCAAAAATTTATGGCTACGATTCACCAACCGAGATGATGGCAAGCATTACCAATATTGGTGAACAGCTCTACGTTGATGCTGAGAAGCGCACTGAGTTTAGAAATTTATTAGAAAAACAGGGAATTGTTAAAAACTTTGAGTATCGTTGTTACCGTAAAGATGGCACGATTATTTGGACAGAAATTGATGCTCGTGTAGTCAAGGATAGCAACGATCGAATATTGTATTACGAAGGCATTGTACAAGATATTAGCGATCGCAAACGTCGAGAAGATGAACTGCGCCGACAATTAGCAGAACTGAAAATCGAAATCGATCAACAAAAGCGAGAAAAGGAAGTGGAAAGTTTAACGGCAAGCACCTATTTTCAGGAAGTAAAGGAAGAAATGGCGAATGTCAATTTAGATGAGTTTTGGGGTTGACACGCTGTTAATTCCACAGCGTTCCAATCCGTGCTAAATCCACATTCCCCCCGCTAATGATCACCCCAACCCGATCGCCCGGAGCCTCTACCAACCCTTCTAACAAGGCGGTGGCTGCCAACGCTCCCGTGGGTTCGATCACCAGTTTCATCCGCTCCCACAAAAAGAACAACGTGCGCAGCAAGGCTTCGTCGGATACTGCTACCATATCGTGGACATACTGCATTACCAGCGGAAACGTCACTGTGCCCAACGAAGGCGTCCGGGCACCATCGGCGATCGTGTCAGGATTGTGTACCGTTTGCAGGGTTTTGCTGTGGAACGATCGAGTAGCATCGTCCCCTGCGGTAGGTTCTACCCCAATCACTCGACAGTGAGGAGACAACGTGTGAGCGGCGATCGCACAGCCCGACAGCAACCCACCACCACCGCAGCAAACCAAAAGTGTATCCAACTCTCCCACGGCTTCCAGCAATTCCTTTGCGGCTGTGCCCTGACCTGCCACCACCTGGGGATGGTCGTAGGGGGGAATGACGGTGTAGCCATGCGATTCTGCCATCTCTCGCGCCAGTCCTTCCCGTGTGATTTCTGCGCGATCATAGAGTAGCACCGTTGCACCATAACCTTTAGTAGCCGCTTGTTTCACCGCTGGGGCATCCTCTGGCATGATGATGGTAGTGGGCACGTCCAAGAGTTTCCCGGCAAGGGCGATCGCCTGGGCGTGATTCCCCGAAGAATAGGTCAACACGCCGCGCTGCTTTTGCTCTGGGGATAATTGCGCCATCGTATTGTAGGCTCCCCGAAATTTGAATGACCCGGTGCGTTGAAAGTTTTCGCATTTAAAGAAAACCTGACAATGGGCGCGATCGTCCACAGTGCGGCAAGTCAGGACGGGGGTGAGATTGGCGGTTCCTTGCAGGCGATCGGCGGCGGCGGCAATGTCAGAGTAGGCGACAGCAGGCGAAATCGAAGGCAAATGGTGTGTCATGAACAGATTAGATCTTAAAAATCATTAGGTTGTATTCTAATACCCTTTCATTTCTTCTAAGATGACTCTAATCCGTCTTCCACGCTGAACGTGTCCATTGCAAAGTCCTTCCCAAGAAAGAGGTAATGTTTAGCCAAGATTACTAGTATTGCCGAATATAGAACGTATTCATAAAAACCGTATTTCAATCAGGCAGATGCATAATACTGAACCACTTCCCCACAATCGCAGGCGATCGAGCAGTCTTATGTCTGCCCAACTCGGTTGGTTTTTGATGACCAATTTGGCGGCGATCGCCTTAGTTTGGGGGGCGATCGATTTCTATCGCGGTCTGTCCAAAGCCAGTCTTGACAAGCTAGTCCCTGGAATTATTTTGAGTACGACTTCGCTGGGTTTGACGCAGCGGATGTTTCCGGAACGGGATTCCTAATGGCTCACAGGACACATTGACTGGCGGGTAAGGGGGTAAAGGCGCCCCAGTCCTCTAGCGATCGGACAATCCCATCGGCGCCCTTGCCCCGCATCAGGGAGTGCAGCAGTTGCAAGCGCTTGCCGCTGTGGGCTTGGGTGTCTAGCTCTTCGAGGATTTGCAGGTGTTGCGATCGCGATAAGTGCCCTTTGACGTGGGCGATCGCCCTAGAAGCTGCTGGGGTCCGACCTGTACCATGCGTAGCAATCGGGTGAGCAATTCAACGATGATTGCTTGACTAGTGGGGGCGATCGGCTGTTGGGTAAATAGGGCAATGCCCGTGTTGTGGTGGCGGGCTTCGGCTTGCAGGAAGTGGGTGAGCAACGCTGTCATGGCGGGATCGCTGCATCCCTTGGCTAGGCTACGGTAATGGCTCAATCCCCAGCCTTCTAGGACGATTTGAATGACGAATTGCAGAATGGATTTGTCGTCGTGGGCGATCGCTCCTGCAACAATCCTAGAAACGGGTCGTGGGCGTCGGTGGGGGGAGCGGGCAGTAGGGCGGCAATTTGGGCGAAATGGGTGGCTTCATCGGCGGTGAAGAGGCTGTAGAGTTGCCGTTCCTCGGTGGTTTCTGCCAGCAGCACCATTTTTGCCATATAGCCCATTCCGGCTTTTTCGATGAAATACGCTTCTTGCAGTAGGGCTTGATTTGCCCGTTGTAGGATGGCGCACTGTTCCTCGGCTGAGGCATCCTGGAACACACTGACGCGATCGAAGCCAAAGTAGGGAGCGTGCCAGTAGAGGGATGGGGCGGTGGGTTGGGCGAGTGAGCGGTTCTCCAACGCCGCATTCAGCAAGCGGTGCAGGCGATCGGTTTCAGTGGCAGGCAGGGCAAATCCGGCTACGTCCCACGGTTTAGTTGATTTCATGCCAAGTTTCCCAAGATAGGATTTTTTGCTGTTCCACGTGCTGAATGAATTGGGCGATCGAGTGATCGGCTTTGGTCGGCGTTTTGAAGTTAAATTGGATGGTTTGGAAGATGCGCGTGTCGCCCTTGCCAAAGTAGTGAGCCACTTGCTGAGTTAGCCAGAGCAACAGCCGATTGCCCAGCCAGCCGTGGATGCCGGAACGTTTGGGGGTGATCAGCAGGGTTTGCCCCTCGGTCTTACCGCCTTCGAGCAGGCGCAGGGCAAACAAAATGTAGAAATGCAGGCGATCGGGTCCCAATGTCACCGTGCCCACCGTGCCGTACCAGTAGCACAGGCTGTAGGTGACTGCGGTTTGGTAGAACGGACGGATCAGCCGGATGAATCGGGAATCGCCGCCACGGGTGGTGTTGCTGAACTCGATGGCGTTGGGGTTGAGTTCCTTGGCACTGAAGACGATTTCTAGTGGCAAGTGGTGTACGGTGTTGAAGTGGTGGGCGTCGATCGCATTGATCATCACCACATTGGGATGGCAATTGTGGACAAAGTGCGTTCCCAAAGCGCTATCACACTCGATGCCTTCCAACTCTGGGACGAACGGTGGCGGTTGGGTAGGGAATTCTCCCGTCCAGAGCCAGATCATGCCATACTGCTCCGCCGTATGCCACAGATGCAACCGCACGGGCACAGGCTTGCCCAAAGCAGGAACGTCCACACACTCGCCCGTGGCAGCAAATTTCCAGTTGTGGAACAGGCAGCGCAGGGCACAGCCTTCCACCTTGCCCTCCGCCAAGTGGGCGCCCATGTGGGGGCAGTAGGCATCCACCGCGATCGCCCGTCCATCCTGCCCTCGGTACACCGCTAGCGATCGCCCCAAAAGCTGCACCGCCTTCACCTGCCCCCGCTTCAGTTGATGGGAGGGCAACAGCCAATACCACCCCTCAACAAAGCGATCGGGCTGATTGAAAACCCGTAATTCTGATGTCAATAAAGCGTTCATAGGTGCTTAAACGGCGATCGCCTCGGATTCGGCAAACCACATCCGGCGTCCGGCGCGGGTGAGGTTGGTTTCGGTGATTTCGGTGAGGCAGACGAGTTCATCCCCGCGATCGTGTCCCGGATTTTGCTCCAAGAAAAACCGAATGTGGGCATCGTGCAACCGTTCTAATGGAACGCCGTCTAAGCCCGATCGCAACTGCTGGGGATGGGCAAAGCGGACAATTCCCGCACTGGCATCGTAGGCAGATTGGAAGCGATCGAGACTCAACTGTTGCATCAATGCCTGCACTGGAGCGGGGGTGGGGCGATCGTAGCGGGGGTAGAACTCTCGCCAAAACGTTGGCAAAAACCGATAGGTACGGTAGCCAGAGGAAATCAACAACCAATAAAGTCTGCCATTGGGATACCAGCGGCGCAACTTGTTCACAGAAGCAATCCACGCTTGCGGCAATGCCAGACTCGACCAAGCTGTGGGATCGACAATCGTATCGCCGGAATAGACCACACTCAACGGTTCGCCCGCAAACTCTGTTTCGTAAAACAACAGGGTAGAAAATCCCTTGAGAGCACCTGTTTGATCATTCAAGAGAATTGCCCAATTCTTTTCCACTAGATCGCGCTCAAATCCACCGACAGTCACTCCCTCAAAGTGGCGACTGAGGAGGTTATACATGGCGTGGCGATCGGCTTCGCTTAATTCATGAGTAGGGATGAGGCGTGCCTGCATGGTAACGGAGTCCTGTGACGAATCGATGATTTCAGTCTAGGTGCTCTGTTGTAGAAAATTAGGCTAAATCAACACGCTTCATAAACTGGCTACTGCGCTTGTTTCACCCACCCTCGAAATTGCTTGATTGCTTGGGTTTCCCCAACGTCTAACCGCAGTGATAGATACTCCACGATCACCGAGGGCGGTAGCCAGGGAAACGTTGGACTGTGTGACACAGGTTGATAGGAGTTGTCTTGCAATTGGTAATATTAGAGCGTTGTACCATCGTATTTCCAGATCTCTGGAACGCCCAGACTGACATAGATGGGAAACCGTCGATCGGACGGACTGGTAATATCGATTTCCAACACCAGATCGGGCGGTGGATCGACCATCAGATCAATCTCCTCTTTGTGGCGTACCAGCGGCTCGTTTTGAATGTAGTACGCAGAATCTGGCTCACCTCCCACCTGGCGATCGCGCCGTTTCATAGTCAGGGAACCCACTTTACGCAGGGGTAGATCGAACTCTTCAGCAATTACATTAATTAGATGCTCGATAAACCGATTACTGCCCCCATGGCGAGATAGGGGAGCCATAATTTCTAACGTGCCACCAAGGTAGTAAAATCGCACATTCCGCGTCTCACCTGCGTCGGCAAGCAAGCGCTCAAAGGTATCCCAAGCAATCTGGTAAAGCACAACTCGCTCTTCAGCCTGGGAAGGGTTGTTGGTTGAGTGGAGTTGAATGACCATAGTATTCCTCCTGCACCCATCATACTGGTCTTGTCTGATTGAGAATCCGTTGGTTTGCTTGATCAAAGGTTAGGCGATCGGCAGATTTAATTAAAAACCCCAACTGCAATTTTTGAAAGCAGCGCTCAGCGCTGCTTTCAAAAACTTAGTTTTTTATTGAATGCATGCTCCTTGGGACTGCTATCCCTAATCAGGCATCTCATCAATGTGGCGGGGTTCCCCCTTTGGCTGCTGGTTCATCTGATGGCGGTACTGGCTGGATGCCTCGTAGACTTGCCGCCGGACTCGTTGAATCGAGCCGAGTGGCTGATGCTCAGCAATACAATGCCACGCATTGAACGACAGCACTTCATCCACATACACCTGACGGGCTGGGCTATATGCCTCCTGCATCGGGATGGTGAGTTGGCGATCGCCCGATAGGGACTTTCCTGCTCTGACCATCGGATAGAAGCATCCTCGATCGGCATCGTCTCCAGATTGGTGCAAAGCTGGGCACGCAACTCATAGTGGGCTGGCTGTTGGCGGAAGAACTCGACCACTAGATCGCGCAGAACCGAAGGATTATCGGTTTCAATCGGCTTGCCCACGAAGGGCTGAAGATTGGCGGATAGGGGAGCCACACTTAACTTAGCCATGTAGTCCCCATAGCGTAGTGCCGCAGAGGTGTAATACGTCTCTCCCAAAATATGAGTCTGGGGTAGGGTAATCCCCAGTGCTGTTGGGTAAAGGTCAATTCCCACCTTTTGAGTGACTGAGTTGATGGTGCGTAGGGCAGTCGTTAGCAGTTGTTGTGCCTCTTCTGGGGCGGTGACCACCACGTTTTCCTGAAGGAGTTGCTCATTTAGGTAGCGAGCAACATTGCCTGATGGAAAGACCGGACTATTGATCATAAGAAAATCTTGGGTGAGTGCCGCTGGTTCGGAGCTAAGTAACTTAGGACCTTCCACGCCAATCACCTTACAGCCATTCTTGCATGAGTAAGCCACAATTTAGTAGCCTGAGTGAGACCCGTAAAATCAGGAAATAACCACTCATGCCTGCGCCTTTGTCAGTTGATCTACGACAGCGAATTCTCGCCGCTTAT
>JAAUSV010000233.1 GCA_012032525.1 Leptolyngbyaceae cyanobacterium SL_7_1 | reverse complement strand
GCGATCGCCCCTTAAAATCGTTCTCAAAATCAGCGATCGCGTCATCGGTCGTTGTCTTGAGTCAAGCACTGATCGCCGTCGGTCTACCGAGTTTTAATCTTTGGTTAACAAAGCCCCTCGGTTGCTAGACTTGCAATCCGGCAGTTGCCTGCACGTATTCCCGTAGCTCGATCGCGGTGGGATTAGCTTTCCAAATCTCCTGGCAGTATTCCTGGATCGAGCGATCGGAGGAGAACTTGCCCATGCGTGCCGTATTCAAGATCGACATGCGCGTCCAGTGGCTCCTGATCGCGGTAGGCTTGGCTAACTTGATCTTGGCCACTGAATGTACGACTGATAATCCGGCAAAAGGAGGAAAGGATCGTGATTCAGCAACCCCTCCACCAAGGGCTGAAACAAGCCACCATCGCCGTGGGAAAATCCGCCCGATCGAATCCGATCGATCACCTCGCGCAACTCATCGTTGCCGTGGTAATAGTCCCAGGGGTTGTAGCCGCTGCGCTTTAGCGTCAGCACCTCTTCAGCGGTCATGCCAAACAGGAAGAAGTTTTCCGCGCCGACTTCCTCGCGGATTTCAACGTTCGCCCCATCCAAGGTGCCGATCGTCAAGGCTCCGTTCATGGAGAACTTCATGTTGCCAGTGCCCGATGCCTCGTAGCCAGCGGTGGAAATTTGCTCGGATAGCTCTGCCGCCGGGTAGACTCGCTGCCCAAAGGTGACGTTGTAATCGGGCAGGAAAACTACTTTGAGGCGATCGCGCACATCGGGATCTCGGTTCACCACATCGCCGATCGAGGTGATCAGCTTGATGATCAATTTCGCCATGTGGTAGCCGGGAGCCGCCTTGCCGCCAAAGATAAAGGTGCGGGGAGTGATCTCGACGTTGGGATCGCGCTTGATCCGGTTGTAGAGCGTGATGATGTGCAGGGCATTCAGGTGTTGCCGCTTGTATTCGTGAATCCGCTTCACCTGCACATCAAACATCGAGTCGGGGTTGACCGTGATCCCGGTGCGGCGTTGGATGTGCGTTGCCAGATCGCCCTTGATCGCCCGCTTGATCTGTCGCCACTGTTCCCGGAAGTTGCCGTCCTCGACGTGGGCTTCCAATTGGCGCAGGTCGTCGAGGTGGTTGATCCAGTGTTCGCCGATGCGATCGCAAATTAATTGTGTTAATCGAGGATTGCTAGACACCATCCAGCGGCGGGGAGTGACGCCATTGGTGACGTTCATAAACTTCTCTGGGGAGAATTCGTAGAAATCGTGCAACACGGTTTTCTTCAGCAATTCGCTGTGCAGGGCGGCGACGCCATTCACCGCATGGCTGCCCACCGTCGCCAGGTTTGCCATGCGCACATAGCGATCGCCCGTTTCATCGATCAACGACATCCGCGCCACCTTGCCGGGGTCATTATTGAACTTGATTCGCACGTCATCCAAAAAGCGGCGATTGATTTCAAAGATGATTTCCAAATGACGGGGAAGTAGCGTGCCAAATAGCCCGATCGACCATTTTTCTAATGCCTCTGGCAACAGCGTGTGGTTGGTATAGGCAAAGGTGTTTTGGGTGATGTGCCACGCCTTGTCCCAGTCCATGTGGTGCAGGTCGATCAGCAAGCGCATTAACTCCGCCACGCCGATCGCCGGGTGGGTGTCGTTCAATTGCGCCGCAAATTTTTCATGGAAATTATCCAGCGTCGGATGGGACAACAGGTGCACCCGAATCATGTCCTGCAACGAGCAGGAAACAAAGAAATATTGCTGCTCCAACCGCAGTTGCTTTCCTTGAATCTGCTCATCATTGGGATAGAGCACCTTGGTGATGTTCTCCGACACCACTTTTTTATTCACGGCTCCGTAGTAATCGCCCATGTTGAAGGCTTGGAAATCAAAGGATTCTGGTGCTTCGGCTTTCCACAGGCGCAGCGCATTGGCAGTATTCACCTTGTAGCCCAGGATCGGCGTGTCGTAGGCAACCCCCTTTACCACTTGTTCGGGAATCCACTGCACCCGATAGTTGCCCTGCTCATCCCCATAGCCCTGGGTGTGACCGCCAAACCCCACATTCATTGCCACATCGGGGCGGGCGATCTCCCAGGGATTGCCCCACTGCAACCACTTATCGGTGATTTCCACCTGCCAGCCATCGTGGATGTCCTGGTCAAAAATGCCAAACTCATAGCGAATTCCATAGCCCACCGCTGGAATTTCTAAGCTCGATAGGGACTCCATATAGCACGCCGCCAATCGACCCAAGCCGCCATTGCCCAATCCGGGTTCCTCTTCCTGCTCAATTAATTCTTTTAAATCGAGTCCAGAGTCCTCCACGGCTTGGCGAACTTGGTCATAGATTCCCAAACTCAGTAAGTTATTGGCTAAGTGCGGTCCTAACAAAAACTCCGCCGATAGGTAGCACACGACTTTCACATGCTTTTGGGTGTAGGTGCGGGTGGTGCTGAGCCAGCGCTGGAGCAGGCGATCGCGCACCGTGTATGCCAACGCCATATAAAAGTCGTTCTTGGTGGCAATTTCAGGGTATTTCCCCTGCACGTAAAATAAATTATCCGCCAAGGCACGCCGCAGGGTTTCAATACTCAACCCGGTGCGATCGTCTTCAAACTGAATCTGGGACGGGGGTTCCATGTAAGCAGTCATCGTCTTCTCCCAAATCTAAGCGAGTGGAGTGAACCAAAAAAAAACGACCGCAGGGGGCGATCGTTGAATCAAACTAACGATTAAACGGGCTGCTTTTGTTTGAAGGCGCTGGTTCCGGCATACACCGCCTTGCTGCCCAGTTCCTCCTCAATCCGCAGCAGTTGGTTGTACTTGGCTAATCGTTCTCCTCGGCAGGGCGCACCCGATTTGATCTGTCCCACCCCGGTTGCCACCACCAGATCGGCAATGAAATCATCGGGGGTTTCCCCGGAGCGGTGGCTGACCATGCAGGTGTAGTTGGCAGCTTTGGAATCGTTGATCGCCGCCAGCGTTTCCGTGATCGAGCCAATCTGGTTGACCTTGATCAGGGAGGAATTGCCCACGCCATCGGCGATCGCCTGCTTGATAATTTTGGGATTGGTGACAAAGGCATCGTCGCCCACCAGTTGCAGGCGATCGCCCAATCGCTGGGTCAGCAGTTTCCAGCCCTCCCAGTCTTTCTCCCCCAAGCCATCTTCTAGGGAAACGATCGGGAACTGACCGAGCCAGCTTTCCCAGAGTTGGATCATTTCCTCCGAGGTCTTTTTGCTCTGGTCAGATTTGTAGAACAGGTAGCTGCCATCCTCCTGGTACAATTCGCTGACGGCTGGATCGAGGGCAATGGCAATCTGGTCGCCTGCCTGCAACCCCGCTTTTTGAATGCCTTCTAAAATCAGATCCAGGGCTTCGATATTTGCCTTCAAGTCAGGGGCAAAGCCACCTTCGTCGCCGACTCCGGTGCTGTAGCCCTTTTGCTTGAGGATGGATTTGAGGGCGTGGTAGACCGCCGCTCCCATCTGCATTGCCTCCGAAAACGTAGACGCCCCCACCGGAGCAATCATGAACTCCTGAAAGTCCACACTGTTGTCGGCGTGTGCCCCGCCATTGAGGATGTTGAAGCAGGGAACGGGCAGGATCACCGCTGATTCGCCACCCAGGGATTGGTAGAGGGGCAGGTGCTTGGAAATTGCCGCCGCCCGTGCCACCGCCATCGAAACGCCAAGGATGGCATTGGCTCCCAAGTTGGACTTGTACTCGGTGCCGTCCATCTCTAGCATTTTGTGGTCGATCGCGCTTTGATCGGTTCCCTCCATGCCTTGCAGGGCAGGGGCGATCGTTCCATTCACATTGCCCACCGCCTTGAGGACGCCTTTGCCACCATACCGACTGGCATCGCCATCGCGCAATTCCAGCGCCTCTCGCTCTCCGGTAGACGCACCAGAGGGCACAGCGGCACGTCCCTTGCTACCATCCGCCAACGTCACATCGACCTCAACGGTAGGGTTGCCACGGGAGTCAAGGATTTCACGGGCATGGACAGTTTGAATGGTGGTACTCATGGGCTAACTCTCAATAGTTGACAATGGTGAAACTCTTGTGGGGTGGGCATCTTGCCCGCCTAGTCAATCCCGGTTCGACAATTCCCGTAGGGGCAGGGCGTTGCCCGGTCCCTACAGGATGGCTTCAATAGGGCCACACCCAGTTGGTAATCTCGTCCAAGTCCTTGCCGTGTTCGTAGGCGTAGTTACAACTCTCGATGATGTTGTTTTTCATCCGCTCCTTGACATTGCCCGCACGGGAACCGAGCTTGGGCACCCGATCGATCACATCGATTACCAGGTTAAACCGATCGATCTGGTTGGCGATCGCTAATTCCAGCGGCGTGTTGATGTTGCCCTTTTCCTTATAGCCGCGCACGTGGATGCGGTGCTGGTTGGTGCGGCGATAGGTGAGCTTGTGGATCAACCAGGGATAGCCGTGGAAGTTAAACAGAATCGGTTTGTCGGGGGTAAACAGGGTGCAAAAATCAACTTCCGATAACCCGTGGGGGTGCTCGGAGTCGGGCACCAGTTTGAACAGATCCACCACGTTGATAAATCGCACCTTAATGTAGGGGAATTCTTCACGAATGATGGCGGTGGCAGCCAACGCTTCTCTGGTGGGAATGTCACCGCAGCAGCCGATGACGATATCTGGCTCGTCTGGCTCCACCCCCTGATCGTCGTTGCTCGCCCAATCCCAGATGCCAATGCCCTTGGTGCAATGTTTGATGGCTTGGTCGATCGACAGATACTGCAAGTGCTTTTGCTTGTCTGACACAATCACATTGGTGTAATCGGTGCTATTAAAGCAATGGTTTGCCACCGACAGTAAACAGTTAGCGTCGGGGGGCATGTAGATCCGCACCACATCAGGACTCTTGTTCGTCACCACGTCCAGGAAACCTGGATCTTGGTGGGAGAAGCCATTGTGGTCTTGCCGCCATACAGTAGAAGACAGCAACAAGTTCCAGGAAGACACTGGGGCACGCCAGGGAATTTCTCGCTTCGAGATATCCAACCACTTGGCGTGTTGGTTAAACATCGAGTCGATCACATGGGCAAAGGCTTCGTAGGTGTGGATGAATCCATGCCGTCCGGTGAGCAAGTAGCCCTCCAGCATCCCCAACAAGGTGTGCTCACTCAGCATCTCGATCACCCGCCCTTCCTGGGAGAGTTCGCTGCCGTCTAAATCTTCTGGGCGCATCTCCGCCATCCAAGCCTTTTTGGTGACTTCGTACACGGCATTCAGACGGTTGGAAGCGGTTTCATCGGGACCAAACAGGCGGAAATTGCTGGGATTATTTCGCATGATCTCCCGCAGGAAATTGCCCAGGGGACGGGTGTTTTCCGCCTCGGTTTTGCCAAATTCCACGGACACGGCAAAACTGCGGAAATCGGGCATCCGCAACTTCTGACGCTGCAATCCCCCGTTGGTGTTGAGGTTGGCGCTCATGCGGCGCTGTCCCGTTGGAGCCAATTCCTTGAGCACGGGAATCAACTTGCCTTCCTGGTCAAATAACTCTTCGGGACGGTAACTGCGCATCCAGTCCTCTAGCATCTGCACGTGCTCAAGGTTGTCGTGCATGCCAGACAGGGGAACCTGGTGCGATCGCCAAAAATCCTCCGTCTTGCGCCCATCGACGCTCTTTGGACCGGTCCAGCCCTTGGGCGATCGCAACACGATCATCGGGAACCGGGGACGATTCAACAATCCGCCTTGATGGGAACGGGCTTCCTGCTGGATCTCTTGAATTTCTTTAATGGCAACATCCATCGTTGCCGCCATCAACTGGTGCATCTCCGTTGGGTCGGAACCTTCAACAAAATAGGGCTTGTAGCCGTAACCCCGAAACAGGCTTTCCAGTTCCTCATGGCTGATGCGTGCCAAGATCGTCGGGTTGGCAATCTTGTAACCGTTCAGGTGCAAAATGGGCAAGACCGCCCCGTCGCGGGCAGGGTTGATGAACTTATTAGCGTGCCAGGAAGTGGCTAGAGGTCCTGTTTCTGCCTCTCCATCTCCGGCAACGGCGATCGTAATTAAGTCGGGGTTATCCAACACCGTGCCGTAGGCGTGGGACAAGCTATAGCCCAACTCACCGCCTTCATGGATTGAACCGGGGTTTCCGGGGTGCAGTGGCTACCGATGCCACCGGGGAAGGAAAACTGTTTAAAGAACTTCTCCATTCCCTCTAAGTCTTGGCTCTTATCGGGATACACCTCTGAATAGGTGCCTTCTAGATAGGTCGGTGCGAGAATTCCGGGTGCGCCATGTCCCGGACCACACACATAGATCATATTCAGGTCATATTTCTTGATCACCCGATTGGCATGGACGTAGATAAACGCCAATCCAGGACTTGATCCCCAGTGACCCAAAAGACGGTGCTTGATATGCTCTGGCTTGAGTGGCTCCTTTAAGAGGGGATTGTTGCGCAGATAAATCATGCCAACCGCCAGGTAATTGCATGCCCGCCAGTAGGCATTGATCTTCCATAACTCGTCGTCGCTGAGGGGCTTTGTGGTGATGAGTGAGCGTTCGGGGGTTGCTACCATATCAAATATCTCTCAAGTCGATGGGGACAGTTCAAGGAATTGATTTAAGGAAAGCCGAGCATCTCCACTACCGAAACTGATTAAATCGTGCTGCTAAAATTGCAACTCAACCGGAAACTGCTGAGCTGAATTACAGTTGCAAAAGCCAGGCTCAAAGCCGTTAAACCAACACCTAGAGTCGGCGGATGCAATTTGTCTGCGAAAAACGTTTCTGATTTTAATAGTTGAGGATAAATGCAATTCTGTCTAGCCATTCTTTCGTTTGTCTTTAGGTTTGTGCTTTCCGTTTCGTGGATCTAAATAGGCACGAAAGGCAATACGTCTAGGTAGAAAGTCACAAACAGGTTTAATGGAAGGTTAAGATTTAATAGAAGGTTAAGAGGACACTATTACGATCGCGCTTAGTATAGAACAATTAACCTATTTTCTTTTGTGTTGTAGCAAACCCTTTGTTGTTACCTTCTAAGCCAATAAATTGAACGATTTTATATTTCTCTTACTTTTGTCTGATAGGGTTTTCTCTATATCAAAAAATCCTGTTGCTTGAGATCCCCGGCTTCTCCAAGAAGCCGGGGATCTGTTAACTTCTCGGATTGGAAAATTAATTAGTTCTCCGATTGTAATTCTTCGATTTCTAATAAGCTAACAATCACTCCGGCGATCGGCACTGATAGAAAAATTCCCAGCAATCCGGCAATCTTTGCCCCTACCATCAGAGCAAAAAATACAACCACTGGATTTAAATCAACGGTGGTTTGCATGATGCGGGGAGAGACAAAATTGTCCTGAATCTGCTGCAAAATAATGCAGACGGTAATCACTTTTATAGCCGTTATCCACCCACTTTGAATCAGGGTAATTGAACTAATCGTCAACACCCCCAATGTGGCTCCAATCCCTGGGATGGCATCGAGCACAGCTACAATGATTGAAAGGGAAAGAGCAAAGGGAACTCCCAATGCTAAGAGGACTAAAAAAGTGGAAGTACTCAGAAAAATACAGAGCAGTACCTGCCCACGAAAAAATCCCAAAAAGCTCTTCTTAACGGCAATGGAGAAGCGATCGCGGCGGATGGGTGGAATAAGTTTCAGCAATAGATGCCAAATCTTTTCTCCATCAATCAGCATAAAGAAAGCCACAACCAAAATAATAATGAACGTTAGAAACGTATTGGGCAGGGCGGTCAAAGACCCACTGATAAACGTGACAATGAACTGCAATGCATTTCTAATGATTTCGCCAAAATCCTCCAGCAGATTTACCTCAATATTGAAGGTATTGAGAAATCGCTCCAACTGGGAGATAGGATTGTTAGAAGTATTCAGGGTTTGAGTTGTGGCATTGATCAACTGTTGCAGTTGACCAAATGCAGTCAAGCCCAACGCTACTACTAACCCAATCACAGCGGTTAAACTCACCACAATCACCACTCCCAAGGCTAATCCGCGTCCCAAAAATCGTTCCAAATAGCGAACGGGGTAGTTCAATAGAAATGCCAGAATTGCTGCAAAGGTAAAAGTGAAAACGACATTTTGGAAATAATTGAATGTGGCAATCATCGCCCAACCACATCCAAAAAAAAGCAGAAACCGCACCAAAGAATTGG
>JAAUSV010000232.1 GCA_012032525.1 Leptolyngbyaceae cyanobacterium SL_7_1 | reverse complement strand
GACAGTAAAAACTTGGCATGATTGGAGGCGGGGGTAATGGGGCGAAGCCCTTTTATCCCGTCTTGTTTTGCAGGAAATTTATTCACCCAGCCAGGTCTGGGTAAGTGACCCCCAATCGGTACGGCGAGATTGGCTGGCAAGCCAATACCAGGTGTTGGTCACAGCCGACAATCAAACCGTTGTGGATCAAGCGGAGGTGTTGCTACTCGCCATCAAACCCCAAGGATTTGCCGCACTGGTGCGTGACCTCACCCTCCCAAACCCCGATCAATTAGTGGTGTCAATTTTGGCAGGGACATCGCTAGCTGCACTAGAAGCGGCGTTTCCAAGCCAGCCGATCGTTCGTGCCATGCCCAATACCCCCGCCACAGTTGGGGCAGGCATGACCGCGATCGCCCTTGGACAACATGCCCAACCTACTCATCTCACCATTGCCCAATCGATCTTCACCGCAGTCGGTGAGGTGGTGGAAGTACCGGAATCCCTAATGGATGCGGTGACGGGATTGTCAGGCTCCGGTCCGGGCTACGTCGCTGTTTTCATCGAAGCCTTAATTGATGGCGGTGTCGCGGCTGGATTGCCACGGGCGATCGCCACCCAACTTGCCCTACAAACGGTCAGTGGCACTACCGAACTACTAAAACAAACCCACCTGCATCCTGCTGAGCTAAAGGATCGAGTCACCAGCCCCGGTGGCACGACGATCGCTGGCATTGCCCATCTGGAAAAAATGGGATTTCGATCGGCGGTAATTGAGGCGGTGCGGGCGGCGTATGAGCGATCGCAGGGGTTGGGACGCTAACTCAGTATAAAGTTTTTGTGACAAAGAAATTTTTGCCTGGGAATCTACTGAAGTAACTGTAGATACAGAAATAACGCTTCGTGAACTCAGGATAAGCAGAATTTTATGGCTGACTATATTGTTGATATTCTTGCCGACGAAAACGACGGTAATTTTGAGGTGGGCGATCGATCGCTACGAGAAGCGATCGCCCTAGCCAACGCCAACCCCGGAGAAGACACCATCCGAATTGTCGCTGAGGGCGTGATTAATCTCACAGTGTCCTCTCTGTTTGATTCGGCATTGATTTTGGAGGACATTGCTAAAACAACGATTATCGGACCGGGCGCAGATAAGTTGGCAATTAGCGGGGGCGGGCAGTCCTCCGTCTTTTTGGTATATCCAAAATTTGGAGGCAATTTTGCCACTGCTCAATTGCAAGGGCTAACCATCGCCGACGGTAGAACGCCCGGTGAGATACCTAGCGGCACGCCTAATGCTCTTCCGATTAGTCTTTCGACGATTGGCGGAGGTATTAGCAATTACGGTAACCTGACGATTGTCGATAGCGTCATTACTAACAATGAAACCCTGGGTAGGGGTGCGGGTGGCATCATGAACAGGGGCGCGTTAACGGTGATCAACAGCACCATTAGCAACAATAAAGCGGCAGTTAGTGGCGGTGGCATTGCTACTTTAAATTCCTATTTTGTCGGTCAATCCCTTTCTACCACACTGATTAACACCGCTATCTCTGGTAATACAGGGGTTGAGCGCGGGGGTGGTCTTTTTGTGTTTGACAGTGTAACCAATAGTTCACTGACTACAATCGTTAACAGTACGATTACCAACAACATCACCACTATATCTGGTGGTAGCGGTATTTTGTCTGTACCTGATGCCGATGACCCGATCGTGGTTCATAACAGCATTATTGCGGGCAACATCCTTGCTATTCCCAATACCCCTTCTACAGCCGACGATATTAGGGGAATGGGCGATCGATTTCAAAGCAATGGCAGTAATTTGATTGGAGTTGTTACTACCATCAACCCTCCCAATCCTAGTGATCCTCCACTGCTGGGTATCCTTTCCTCCGATCGCTTCACAGGCAATATCAATGATGTGATTGCACCGCTTGCGCTCAATGGCGGGTTTATCCCAACCCACGCATTGATTACCTCGACGACTAATCCAGCCATTAATGGCGGCACCAATGAAACTGCCCCCCAAGACTTGGCGGATCGCGATGGCGATGGCAATACGATCGAAATTATTCCCTTTGACCAGCGGGGGATTAACTTTAATCGTTTGGAAGGAACGATTGATATTGGAGCGTTTGAGCTTCAGTTGCCCAGCGTGAATTTGGCGATCGCCGATGCCACCGCAAGTGAAAGCAACGGCGATACAGGTCGCATCACCTTGACTCGCGCTGCCAGTATTAACGATCCTTTGTTTGTCACGATCGGGTTATCTGGAACGGCAAGTGCTGCTGACTATAGTTTCAGCGCAGGGGTAGGGGGTGCAGTCAGTTCAGTGAATGGCAACACTGTCACAGCAGTCTTTTTGCAAGGTGTTACCAGCTTTGATCTCACCCTAAATGCGATCGCAGATACCATCATTGACCCCAATGAAACGGTGACGCTGACACTCCAAGGAGGTAACGATTACAGTCCTGGCACAGATGTCAGCGGCACAATCACCATTGCCGAACTACCGCCGATTCAACCGCCAACTCAACCACCCTCCACTGGCTCAACGGGCGTCGCGCTGGGAGCGATCGCCTTCACACCTAGAGGAGCTATTCTCAAAGGCACTCGTCGCTCCGATCAACTGCTTGGCACTCGGAAAGCCGACCGACTCACTGGCGGCAACGGCAACGACAATTTGGATGGCGGTAATGGCAATGATTTGTTGAATGGCGATCGTGGCAATGACACGCTAATCGGACGCAACGGACGCGATCAACTGAATGGCGGATTGGGCAACGATCGACTGATTGGCGGCAATGGCAACGACATTCTAGTGGGTGGGGCGGGCAACGATACGCTGACGCTGGGTCAGGGGACTGATATGGCAGTCTTTAATAGTGTGGGCGATCGCACCGATATGATTACGGATTTTGTAGTCGGGCAGGATCTAATTGATCTGCGGGGCATTTTTAGGCAAGCCGCTTTTCAAACAACTGGTAGTGCGTTCGATCGCTTCACTCAATTTGTCCAACTGACGGGTGTGGGCAGCAATACTGAAGTGCTGATTGATGCCGATGGGGTCGGAGCCAATACAACCCTAACTCGACTGGCTGTGTTGCAGGGTGTCTCCGTCAGTAATATCAACTCCCTGAGTTTTGTGGTGGGTAGGGTGATTCTTCTTGAAAACCTCATAGTCGATCACCCATCTTTCACCGGAAGCCTTGTGGGGTTAGCCGTAAATAGATTTTATAGCCTTTTGTAATTTGGCTGGGGAGCATGAGGTCAGCCATTCAATTTTAGCATGCTCCTGCAATGGCTGACCCAAGGAGTTACTGTGGATATTGCTCGGTTGGTTGTACACCTGATTATTGCTGCGTTTTGTGCTGGAATCGCCACGATTTTAATTCCCCGTCGAGTTCCAGGAAAATTGTTTGGGTTAGTGTTGATTGGGTTGGCTGGGGTTTGGGTCGGAGATTGGGCATTTTTGCTGCTGTCTCAGCAATTTGGTTTGGTGATGCCTGTGTTACACACCCAGGTTCAGGGTGTATTGGTCATCCCGGCGATCGTCGGTTCCACGATCGTCCTCTACCTTGTGACCACCGTTCTACGCTGGGCGCAGTAAGGAAAGTGGAAGGCATCTGAACCACTGATTTAAAGTCTCCCATCCCTCATCCTTTTCCTTCCCTACGCCCCCATCCCTGAATATTGCCGCAAGCCTCGCCGCCACAACCAGCGGTTTAGCCCAAAAAATAGCCCGATCCACGCCAACATGATGGCAAAACTGCGGGGAATGTCGATCGGCAATCCGATCAGCAAACTGGCGGGGAAGTGGATCATGTAGGGGAAGGGCGTCCACAGCACCACCTGCCGAACGAGGGGAGGGAAGAGTTCTAGTGGTGCAATCAAACCTGATAGAAATAGATAGAGGAGAAACCAAAATTGTTCTAAGGCATTGGCGCGTTCAATCCAAAAAGCACACATGGCAAAGGTGTATTGGATGATAAATCGTAGAACGAATGCCAGAGCCACCGCCAATACGAACAACAGGAATGCTGGGAGGCTGGGAACCCAGATTGCTTGTGGATAAAGCCCAAAAAATAGTCCAATCAGGATAAACGCAAAGGGTAGGCGAGCAAAGCGTTCGGCAAAATGGGACAGGAAATGATGCCATCCTGGATCGAGTGGTTGCAGCAGCCGAAACGACAGCTTTCCCTCCAAGATTTCTCGCTCAAACTCCCAAATCACCCACACCACGGAAAACTGACGGGCAATAAACACCGCCAAAAAGTAGCGAATAAAATCAACGGGCGATAAGCCAAACTGCCCGCTCTGGGACGCCTCCACCCAAGCACCCATGAGAATCAGCGGCAGGGAGCCAGAGAGCACCCAAAGTAATAACTCGGCTCGATACTCCAGCATGTAGGCGTAGTAAACCGAGACCAGTGTGGTGACGGTACGAAGAGCATGGGCTAACTGGTTCACAACTCTTTTCCTGATTAGGCAACAGCTCCGGCAGTAAAAACCTGACCGATCACTTCTTCGATCGGCGGGTCGGTAATTGTCAAATCAATCACATCTAGATCGGCTAAAAGACGAGCGATCGTCTGGGTTAACAGCTCTTGGCGGACAATGAACTGAGCCACTCGTCCTTCCACCATGCCCAACTCGCCGTAGGCTCGCAGTTCTGCGGGCGATCGCTCCTTGGCAAACTCCACCGTCACTTCGCGGCAGGGGGAAAAGCGATCGAGCAGCCCATCCAAGCTACCGTCATAGATCAGTTGCCCTTGGTGGATCATCAACACCCGCTGGCATAGGGCAGTGATGTCTGCCATGTAGTGGCTAGTCAGCAAAATAGTCGCATTATACCGCTGGTTGTATTCCCGCAGAAATTCCCGCACCCCCACTTGGGCGTTGACATCTAATCCCAAGGTGGGTTCGTCCAGAAATAGCACTTGAGGGTGGTGGATCAGCGCAGCAAGCAACTCAGCTTTCATCCGCTCTCCCAAGGACAACTTTCGGACAGGTTGGTTGAGCTTGCCATCGAGGGACAACATTTCAACTAACTCGCCCAAGCGGTAACGAAAATCTTTATCCGAAATCCCGTAGACCGCCGCATTGATTCGCAACGAATCCAGCGCGGGTAAATCCCAAATCAGTTGTTGTTTTTGCCCCATCACCAGGGTAATTGTTTGCAAAAACTCCGAGTGGCGTTGGAAAGGCGTGTAGCCTGCGACGCTAACTCGCCCACTGGATGGGTGAATCAACCCCGTCAACATTTTTAACGTGGTGGTTTTGCCTGCCCCATTGGGACCCAGAAAGCCGACCACTTCTCCCGGTTCAATCTGAAAAGACACCTGCCGCACGGCAGATACCGATCGATAGGTTCGTCGAAAGAAATGACGCACGGTTCCTCGAAGTCCGGGGTCTTTCACCGCTACAGGATAGACCTTCGAGAGATGTTCGACCTGAATAATCGACATGGTGATGGATACGCACTGACTCTCCTAGCTTATCGTGGACTTTCCTGGTTTAATCGCTATAGAGCAGTTCTGATTTTCCTAGATCCCCGGCTTTTCAAAAAGCCGGGATCTAGGAAAAGTCAGAGCGGTTAACTTTCAATTCTATTGAGACTCATGATTACTGGTTGGGTTCGATATCGCGTTCCGGTCTTACTGGCATTCGGATTGATCTTGCTCCCAGGCTGTTCCAGAACGCTAAATATGCGTCAGGTCGAAGCAGCCATCCAGCAAGATATTGAAGGTCGAGGGGGCATTCCAGTGAAATCGGTGGAGTGTCCGGGCAAGATGCCGATCGCCGTGGGTGAAGTGTTTCAGTGTCAAGGCGAGCTAGCCCCGGCTGGGGAGTTTATCGTCACTGTGGAGCAACAGGACGACTATGGCAACGTTGCCTGGGACATTCCTAGCTCCAAAGGGCTGCTCAATGTCACTAAATTGGAAGCATTATTTCAGGAGCAATTGGGGGCTGAAACCGAAAGCCCCCCTGTAGTGAACTGTGGTGGTGTCTATCGGGTCAACGTACCAGGAGATAGCTTTGAGTGCAAAGTGCTCAACGCCACCACCAAAACCCAAGCGCGGATTGAAGCCATTTTGGTGAAAGTAGACACCCAAGGCAATGTCAGTTGGCAACAGGTGCGTCGTCCCTTGGTTGCCACTAATGCCGTTCCGGGTGCTTCCCCGCCCGGTGCGATCGCCCCTGCTGGTAGTCCCGCAAACCCTGGTATCGTAGATGGAGTTCAGCCCTCCCCAGCAACAGCAGTCCCACCTGCCGCAGCAGAGGCAAGTCCTACAACCTCCCGTGCGAGGTTTCCCAACACTCTAGACTAATTCATGTCCATACAAACATTAGCCATTGATATCGGCGGCAGTGGGGTCAAGGTTTTGGTGCTTGATGAAGCCGGAGTTCCTCTTACCGAACGCGCCCGGCTCGACACGCCCCAACCCTCCACTCCTCAAGCCATTTTGGAAGTGATTCATACGTTAACCGCAACTCAAGGAACGTTCGATCGTGTCTCAGTTGGGTTTCCAGGTGTGGTGCGTCGGGGTGTTGTCTACACCGCCGCCAACCTAGATGGCACCTGGCTGGGGTTCAATCTGGCTACTGCCCTGAGTGCCTCTTTCAATAAGCCGGTGCGGGTGATTAATGATGCCGATATGCAGGGGTTGGGAGCGATCGCCAGCAACGGAGTTGAGCTAGTCATTACCCTGGGAACAGGATTTGGCTCTGGGTTGTTTTTAGACGGACGACTGGTTCCCAATCTGGAGTTGGGTCACCATGCGTTTCGTAAAAGCGAGACCTACGAAGAACAATTGGGACGGGCTGCATTAGATGCGGTGGGCAAGAAACGGTGGAATCGCAGGTTGGGTCGGGCGATCGTCTCGCTAGAAAATCTGTTTAACTACGACATGCTCTACATTGGTGGCGGCAACACCGATCGAATTGAGATCGAATTGCCCCCCAATGTCAAAATCGTTCCGAATATTTCTGGGTTGCTAGGCGGGATTGCCCTATGGCGTTCCTAGCCATTCCCTACAAAAGAAAAAACCCCGAAGTTTGACCTCCGGGGTGTGAATCAGGGTGCATCTACCATCCATGTTTACTGACCAGAAGCCGCATGTCCGGAATACACCCAGGGATTTACGATTTCTTCGTGTAACTCTCACTACCTTTAAAGATATAGTTAATCCCTTGCGTGTTGTCACGCTGCGTGAGTCCATTCCATTAAGTAGTCATTCAGTAGACCATTAGGACGCGATCGATGCCTGAATCCTTAACAACCGCTCTACCCGCAGGTGTCTACATCGTTGGAGCCGGACCAGGCGATCCAGAATTGCTCACGGTCAAAGCCCAACGATTATTGTCCACCGCTGATGTGATTTTGTTTGCCGACTCGCTGGTGCCCCGCCCCCTGTTGCACATGACCCGCGCCGACGCCGAGATTATTCGCACCGCCAACAAGACATTGGAAGAAATTTTGCCCGTGATGATCGATCGGGTTCATCAGGGAAAATCCGTCATCCGCTTGCATTCTGGCGATCCCAGCCTCTACAGCGCCATTCACGAACAGATGCAAGCCCTGGCTGCCGCTGAGATTCCCTTTGAGGTGATTCCGGGCATCAGTGCCTTTCAAGCTGCCGCCGCCAAGCTCAAAATAGAATTGACCGTCCCAGGATTAGTCCAAACCATCATCCTCACCCGCATCAGCGGACGCACCCAAGTTCCCGCTGCCGAGGAATTGGCGTCTCTGGCGGCGCATCGAGCTAGCTTGTGCCTCTACTTGAGTGCTCGTCACATTCAAGCCGCGCAGACCCAATTAATGGAGCACTATCCAGCCAGCACCCCCGTTGCCATCTGCTTTCGCTTGGGCTGGTCAGACGAAAAAATCCGGGTTGTGCCCCTCGATCAGTTGGCAACTGTGACCGAGCAGGAGGATTTGATTCGCACCACCCTATACGTTATCAGTCCAGCCTTGGAAGCAGTGGGTGGGCGATCGCGCCTCTACAACCCCGACCATTCCCATCTGTTCCGCTCTGGCGATCGGTCAGACTCGGTGGCAACTGCGGGGGATTAGCGATTGACTGATAGCTGGTAGCCAATCGCTAATCGCTATCCCAACTTAACGCCACCCGATCGCCGCTGTCCGTACAACCGTTTTCAAATCAGGGCTAATTTCTAACGTGTA
>JAAUSV010000231.1 GCA_012032525.1 Leptolyngbyaceae cyanobacterium SL_7_1 | reverse complement strand
GGTGAGATCCTTGGGGGTGGCGGTTTCGTCGAGGGAGATGCCGATCGCCGTTGTCCCCAGTGCCCGAAGATTGATTCCCTGCTCGATCGCCCGTTGCAGAATCTCGGATTGGCGATCGCCCACCTCGATCCGCACCGTATCGAAGAAAGGTTCTTCCCCTAACTTGTAGCCGCGCTGGGCTAACCCAGTTGCCAACTCACAGGTAAGTTGATGAATCCGTTCGGCAATCTGCCGCAAGCCGTCTGCCCCGTGGTACACAGCATACATTCCCGCCATAATTGCCAGTAGAACTTGGGCGGTGCAGATATTGCTGGTGGCTTTGTCGCGGCGGATGTGTTGTTCGCGGGTTTGCAGTGCCAAGCGCAGGGCAGGCTTGCCTTCCAAGGTCTTTAGACACCCCCAACGATGCGTCCGGGAATTTGGCGTTTGTAGTGCTCGCGGGTGGCGAAGTAGGCAGCGTGGGGTCCGCCGTAGCCGAGGGGAACACCGAAGCGTTGGGTATTACCGACGACGATATCGGCTGCAAATTCTCCGGGGGGTTGCAGCAGGGTGAGGCTGAGTAGGTCTGCCGCGACGGTGACGATCGCCCCCGCCTGATGGGCACGATCGATCACCTCGCTGTAGTCATAGATCGACCCATCCGTAGCGGGGTATTGCAGCAACACCCCAAACAGCGGTTGGTCAAAGGTGAGTTGTCGATGATCGCCTACAATCACCTCAATTCTGAGCGGACGAGCGCGGGTTTGCACCACTTCGATCGTCTGGGGGTGGCACTGTTCCGACACCCAAAAAGCAGCGGTTTTGCCTTTGTAAGCCCCATAGCTCAAGCTCATGGCTTCCGCCGCCGCCGTCCCCTCATCTAACAGCGAGGCGTTGGCAATCTCCATGCCCGTCAGATCGCTCACCATTGTCTGAAAATTCAACAACGCCTCCAGACGACCCTGGGCAATCTCCGGTTGGTAGGGAGTGTATTGGGTGTACCAACCGGGATTTTCCAAAATATTGCGCTGAATCACGGGTGGCGTGATGCAGTTGGCATAGCCCATGCCAATAAAGGAACGGAAGACCTGGTTTTTAGAAGCGATCGCCTTCAAGGTCTGCAATAGCTCATACTCGCTGCGGGCGGGCGGCAATTGCAGCGGTTGCCGCGTGCGAATGGGGGCGGGAATGGCGCGATCGATCAACTGATCTAGCGATGAGAACCCCAACAGGTCGAGCATTTGCTGCACCTCAGCCTCGGTCACACCAATGTGACGGCGCTGAAAATCGGCTTGCCCACTTTGCATCGTCGTTGGAGCCGCACCGTTTGCGGGAATTTGGGTGGTGGGTGAAGTGCTGGAGGCTCCGTTGGTAGGTGATTTGACGGACACAGGAGAGAGGGCAGGGGAATGGATGGAATCAGACGGCATGGTAGTTTGGTGGGAATGGCTACGATCAAACTCCCTTTATCGAGAGCTTCTTTTATTGTAATAATTTGCAACAGAAGGGTAGTAGCCAATCCAACAACCCTACTCTCCTTCCACTTGGGCGCGATATTCCGTTGCTGACATGGCATCGTTGGCTTCGCCTGGGTCGTCCGTTTTCACCTTCAGCAGCCAGCCTGCTCCGTAGGGATCTTCTACTAAATTTTCCGGGGCGTCGAGCAGTGGATCGTTGCGCTCCACCACGGTTCCTGTGATCGGAGACTTCAAATCCTCCACCGCTTTCACCGACTCAACCGTGCCAAACGATTCCCCCTTTGCTACCGCATCCCCCACCTCTGGCAATTCCAGGAACACAATATCGCCGAGTTGGTCGATCGCAAATGCCGTAATCCCCACGGTGGCAATCTCGCCATCCAAACGGACATACTCGTGGGAGTCCATGTACTTCAAGTCATCAGGGTATTCCAGTGCCATTGCTTTTTAGAGAGATGAAGGGCTAGGGTGGGCTACCCGTCTACGTTACCGCAAAACCTGTCAAAGATGAAGGAGAAGGCGATAGGTGAGTTTGCCGTGCCGCCATCCACTGCCGTGTGCCAAACGATCGACAGGATTGAGCTGCCACCTCCGATGCCTCCGCTAGCGCTTGGGGGAACGGTAGGCGCAAAATAAAATGGCAGAATGCTCCGTGAAAAATATCTCCGGCTCCTAGAGTATCGATCGGTTGAATGGTGGGAACATCCACTGTTCCCGCCCCATTGTTTGAATAGAACTCGATCGGGTCTGACCCGTGGGTGATGGCGATGTGGGGAATACCCAGGTTCTTCAAATACGCCACGACGTCTCCGGAGGAATGGCAACTGGGCGGCATGAAATCGTTGGAGCAAATTGCATAGTCAGTGTAGGGCAAGACTAGTTCAAACCCTGGCTTCCAATGACCGCCATCGATTACCACGGGGACACCTTGGGCACGGGCTTGCTGGGCGATCGCTCTCCCACTTGGGCTTGGTGTCCATCGATCAGCACCACCTCCACATCCTGGAGGAGATTTGGAGGGAGGTACTGCAACTGAGCCTGCGCTTTAGTGGCATTGAGGGAAATAATCGCTCGCTCGCCTGTGTCTTGCGTCACCAGGATAGAGGACGTGGGGATGGGGGCAGGATGAACGGGGTTGAGATCGACCATTGCCACCTGTTGTTGCTGCAACTCCGTCAGGGCAAATTGCGTCATTGGGTGAATGCCTGCAACGCCGAGTAGGGTTGGGCGATCGCCTAGATAACGAAATGTGACCGCCGCATTGGTGGCGGGACCTCCGGCTGCAATGGTGTAGTCCAATGCCACCTGCTTTTGGTTGCGGCGGAGTACATCGGTGGTGAGGTAGATCAAATCCAGCGTCAGTAAGCCAACAAATAAACCATGCCGAGCCATAGGGAATCCTCTAACCTTCAAGTCAACAGCTTCTCAAAAACCTGGTAATTCTTTTCAAAATTTTTGTTACCGAATGCTAAAACACGTGACTCTCCCACAGGTCAACCCTTTTGCTAAAGCGGCAGGAATTCGGTATGCTTTGGGGGATTCAGCCGGACTAGGCGGGCTGTTTTGATATATTGCGATTTGTTCTGCTAGAAGGAGTGAGACCACGTGGCAGGGGTGTTATTAGAAAAGGAAGCTACCCAGGAAGACCGATCGCTGCCTCGATGGTTTCGCTATATTGCCATCGGCTTGTTGGTGCTGGGGGTGTTTTTCCGCTTTTACCACCTCGATCGCAAGGCCTATTGGATCGATGAAACCCATACCTCCTTGCGGATGTCGGGGCACACCAAACAGGAAGCGATCGACGAACTCTACACGGGTGAGGTAATTAGCGTTGATACCTTGCAGCAATACCAACAGCTTGAACCCGATAAGGGCTGGGATGACACCCTCAATGCGCTCCAAGGTAATGCGGAGCATACGCCGCTCTATTTCTTGATGGCGCGGCTCTGGGTGCAGGCGTGGGGTTACTCGGTTACGGTCATGCGCAGTTTGCCTGCCTTGATCAGCCTGTTGCTGTTTCCCTGTCTCTATTGGCTCTGTTGGGAGCTATTTCGATCGCCCGCTGTCGGCTGGATGGCGATCGCCCTTGTTGCCATTTCTCCTCTACACGTGCTCTATGCCCAAGAGGCGCGTCCCTACAGTTTGTGGGCAGTATTGATCGTGCTCTCCAGCGCCATATTGCTGTGGGCAATCCGATCGCAACACCGCTTAGCCTGGGTTGGGTATGGCATAACGGTTGCCCTAGGGCTATACACCCAGCTCCTATTTGGCGTGGTGGTAATGGCACACGCTGCCTACGTACTGCTTACGAATGGAGCACCCAATGGAGCACCGAGTAAAGGGTGGCTGAATCGAACTCTTGTTTCCTACGGACTGGCGACGATCGCGGGGATTTTGGCATTTCTGCCGTGGGTGGTGTTGATTCTCACCAATCTGGAACAGGTTCAAGAGACTACCATCACCCTAACCAATCGCCACTCCTTTGCCTACCTGCTCGATCGCTGGTTTCTCAACATGAGCTTGGTGCTGGTCGATCGAGAGCTGGCATCCGCAAATATTTTGATGGTGGGGTTGGTGGGGTATGCAATTTACTATTTAGTGCGCCATGCGCCCAAGTCCACTCGGTGGTTTTTGCTGACATTGGTGGGGATTCCTTTTTTGACCCTGGCGCTGCCAGACCTGCTCATGGGGGGAGAGCGATCGGAACGAATTCGCTACCTGTTCCCCAGCTACATCGCCATCCAAATGACGCTCGCCTATCTGTTTGCATCCCAAGTGCTGTGGGCAAAGACGTGGCGACAACGGGCATGGCGGGTGGTGTTTGTGGCATTAGTTTGGAGTGCTGTGCTGTCTTGCTCCATTAGCTCTCAAGCACAGGTATGGTGGAGCAAGAGCAATCCCCGCAGTGGTTACTACCCCGTAGTGTCGAGCATTGTCAATCGCTCCGAGAATACGCTGCTGATCAGCGATAGCAAGCCCCCTGCCGACATTATTGCATTTAGCTACTGGCTAGACCCCGATATCAGCATCCAGCTAATCGAAAATCCCAATCGCCTGATAGTGCCAGCAGGATTTGATTCGATCTATCTGCTCAATCCTTCTAGTCGCTTGCGGAATGTGATGAAGCGGCAAAATTACCGCACGGTGTTGATGTATATCGATCGGGCTGACTCCGAGGAACCGGAACGACGACTGTGGCATGTCCGCAAGAACCCAGAGTGACGATTTGATCAGGGTGAGGAGCGCTGATGGAGAAAGGTATGCTAGCGATCGGAGATTGAGCCAATGGCATCGGGTGCATACCGCTCTCTACGGCGATGGGAACCGTAACGGCGAGCATAGACCTGGGTAAATTCTGCTCCAAAGAACAGGATCTGCACTGAGTAGTAAATCCATGCCAATAGGATAATTAGAGACCCCGCTGCCCCATAGGCTGACCCAAAACTGCTGT
This sequence comes from Leptolyngbyaceae cyanobacterium SL_7_1, assembly GCA_012032525.1. Taxonomy (GTDB): domain Bacteria; phylum Cyanobacteriota; class Cyanobacteriia; order Elainellales; family Elainellaceae; genus JAAUSV01. The sequence goes on along the minus strand of JAAUSV010000231.1, from coordinate 3,269 downwards.
TTCCTAGATATAGCCCAATCAAGTATTTGCCGATCGAAAATAGGAGGGATGTCAGTGTTGCTCCCATAAATACATCTTTCCAAGTGATGTCGATGTCGGGCAAATATTTGTAAATCAGTGCAAATAGAAGGGTGGTGACACCAAACGACACAACAAAGTTGAGCACTCGCCACAGAGCATCGAAGCCAGGAAGCAGCCCAGATGCATAGGTATTCATGGCAGTCAGCGCGGCACTGATCACCAGAGACACCAGCAACAAAAAACCGACGCCTAAAATACCACCAAACGATAGGAGCCGCTTACGCACTTGCTTTTTCATCCCAGCCGTTGCGTTTGGATCAACATTCCAAATGGCATTGAGGGAATCTTGAAGCTGCACAAAGACGCCGGATGCGCCAAAAACAACACAGCCGTGCTAATCACAGAGGCAATTAATCCAGCATTAGAATCGGGCTGATTGGCGTTGTCGAGGGCAATCTGGATGAACTCTGCCCCTTGAGCACCCACCAATCCTTGAAGCTGTTCAATGATGCCGTTTCTGGCTGTGTCGATGCCAAAAAAGAACCCGGCGATCGCGATCACCAGCACCAGTAAGGGAGCTAATGAGAATACGGTGTAGTAGGCTAGCGCGGCTGCCATCTGAGAGGCTTTGTCGTCGTTCCACTCTTTAAACGTCTCTTGTAAAAGTTGCCAAATTCTCTTAATCACAATCTCCTCTTCTAACTCTCTCCGTGTTTAGATGGGTTTAAACTAGAGCCGCTGCACAGGGATGCGGCGGCTCTGGAATACGAACGATCGAAGGGCTATTAGTTAGTTACTGATTGCCATCAACTAACGGTTTGACTGCGCCATTTTGGTTTGCAGTTGCTTTTTGGCTTCTTTAAACTGAGTTGCCAATTGCTCCTGTTGCTCGGTGGAGCAGTTATTGCGAATCGCAGCAAACATGGTGCTCTCTTCCTGACGAACGTGATCCATCACTCCATCTTTCAACTGCTTCAGCCGCGCCTTAAAATCAGACGAGGTGGGATTGAGGGACTTCAACCCATTCAGCAGCACTTTAAACTCAGCTTGCTCATCGTACAACTCTTGGACATCCTTTTCACCGTAGAAGGGGCGCACAGCAGGGTAAACCACTTGCTCTTCAGCTTCCGAGTGCACCGATAGATCGGCATAGAGTTGACCGAAGAACTCCTGCGCTTTTTGGGGATCTTTGGCGTTTTCAATTTCACCAAACAGGACGTTGACTTTTTGGTGATCCATGCGAATCACATCTTGAACGTTCATGTCTGACTTATCCGAAGACTGAGTGACGGCACTGCCAAATACACCCGACAGGGCTGCCATGGCGTCTTGCACCCGTCCCCAAACTCCTTGATCAGGCTCCTGACCAGTCAGTTCGCGGGTTCCCAACACTTCTAGCACACCTTTGAGCTGCTCTTGGTGGGCGCGGTTCTCGAAGTTGACGGTGTTGAGGGGAGTAATGGCGGCTTCAACGTCAGCGCCGACGAGCTGTCCAGCTTTGTGAACCAATAACCCGGACATGACTTGCGCGTGCTTGAGCAATTCGTGCTGTGCCACCTTTTCGTAGAAAGACAGCTCCGTCCCCTTCATCAAGGACTGCACTTGCTCAACCATTTTTTGAACATTTTCCTTGGGCTGAGCTTGAATGCCGTATTGAGTAATTACGGTCTCTAGCACACCCAAATTCTTCTGGTCATCGCGGAGCATGTCCTGTAGGCGATCGCGAATATCGCTGTCGCTGCACTCGCTAATAAACTGCTGTTCATTTGCGATCAACAGGTTTTGTACCGCCCGCATGCTGGCTAATTTCTCACCGATCGCCGCACGCTTTGCATCCGTTAATGTTGTAACCATTTGTGTTCTCCTGATCTACGCTGAGCGCTTTCCCTTCTATGATCAATCTAGCTTCCCGTTGAGTTCATCATTCTTACGACGGAAATCTATTCGCGCTCAGGAGTAGGACAAGCAATGGTGCTTGAGGAGTGAATTTCAAGTACTGGGTAGTCTACATCAATGCACGTTTACACTCCGTCTAAGGGTGAATTTGCATCGCTAAACTTCTCTGCTAGATTGTCATTATCGGAATACATACACAGCTTGCTGTATGGGGGTTTTGCCGTTGTGACCCAGCACCAGTTGCCGAAGGAGAGCGACGTCAGGTAACTGGACGGTGAGCTTAACTATAGTTAGTGAATGTGGTGCGGAGTTTTTGTCGCGTCCTCCGTTTCATCACTACCAAGAGAGGACTAAACTCCTCGTCAGAGCGGTTTGAGGTAGTGAACACATTCCATTTTCAATGTCCATTTTCTGATGCCAGTTAGGGAGAATTTAATAGTGGTAATACAAGGAGAGGGAGGCGTGCAAAAATCGCCCCAGCGATTCTGGTGAGCGGGTAGCGATCGCCGAGCGTGATACCAAATTTTTAGAGAAAGTAATGACTGAGGGCGGCTTGCCCGATTGTACGATGCTCGCGATATCACAGAAGTCGTGTTTCGGGTGATGCGCGACCTGATGACCACAGAGGCTGCCGATCGGGTGGCGGATGAGTTGCACACAGAAGTGCTGGATACGGATGAAAAAGCGCTGCAAATGGACGTGGTTGATCTGTGGAAGGATACCAATCCAATTGTGGGATTGCTCAGTCGTGTCCGTCCACCGTGGCAAGGTCCAGGAATTTTTAAGATCGACTCCGATCGGTTTTTATTTCGCGTCGCCAACGAATCTGGCATGCCGCCAACGGTGAATGCGGAACAGGTTGTGACAGCCGTGTTTGCTGCCACTAAAGATGAGCTGTCAGAGGAGCGCATTGCCGAGGTGGCAAGTTGGCTACCCGATCGAGTTCGATCGCTGTGGGAACAGGCATAGGGGCTTAATCGCCACAATCAGCGATTCCCGGTTTCTTCGAGAAGTCGGGAATTTTGAGTTTGGGGTCAATTCGGGGTCAGTTTGGGGTCAATTGGCGATCGCCCCCGTCTGTTGTAGTGCTTGTAGAACCCTGGATGAGGGAGCTGTCCAGCCCACGAATGCCCCCCTGCGCCCGCACCATTCCAAGGTGGCTTGCTTGAAGTCAGGAAAATAGCTTTCGGTGCAATCTTCGACCATGAGGCATTCGTAGCCGCGATCGTTTGCCTCACGCATGGTGGTTTGCACACAGACTTCGGTGGTGACACCTGTGAGCAGCAGGTGAGTAATCCGGTGTTCCTGCAATAAAGTGGTCAGGGGAGTGTTGTAGAATGCGCCTTTTCCGG
>JAAUSV010000230.1 GCA_012032525.1 Leptolyngbyaceae cyanobacterium SL_7_1 | reverse complement strand
ACCTTAGTACTAACGATTCGTCCAGTATCTTCAATTCCACCTGTTATTCCTTTTTCATTTACTCTTGAATTATGTGTGATAAAAGTTTTAAATCCTACATAGCCACCAAACGAGTTCTTTGCATTCACTTCTCCACAAACAAAAGTATCTATTCCTCCGAGATGCTTGACTTGGAAAATTTTAACATTTCTGAACATTGCACTGTTTTGGTCTTTAAGTGCATGATTAATAATATTTTTTATCTTTTTATTAAATAAAATTAATTATTCTCAGCGCAATTAAGCAAAATCCAACATGCTCTATGGTGACTAATGCTTTGACCATTGATGGCGTAGTATGTATTTTTTTACTGACGAATCAAGAGGGCGCGATAAACGGGTTCTCCCTTTTGCAGGGTGGAGATCTCCCGCTCCGTTGGGATGGGTAAGGGATTGGCAGCAAGCCAGGGTTCTGCTCCCCATTGCCCAAAGGCTGAATGAGCTGCGAAGCGATCGACCATTTCGATCGCCACTTGTTCCACATCCGATTGCAACAGTACCGTCCCACCCGGAATCAGATGATTTGCCAATACCGCCACCGTCTCCGGTTGCACAACTCGCCGTTTTTGGTGGCGCTTTTTGAACCAGGGATCGGGAAACTGGATGGTGACTCGTTGAAGAACGCCGATTGGTAGAGAGGCGAGCAGCGGTTCTAGGGCACGACTGACATTGCAAAAAAGGTAGTGCAAATTTGTTAGCCCTACTGCATCGCGCCACTCCAACGCCTGTTCCACCAACGGCTCTCGAATTTCTAACCCTAAAAAATTCCAGTCGGATTGGGTTTGTGCCATCTGCAAGGCAAATTGTCCCCGTCCACAGCCAATGTCTAGATGTAGCGGTTGGTGTGGAGCGACATAGATTGTTTCCCAATGGGGCGGGGCGATCGGGCGTTGATATTTTTGGCTGAGGGGATTGACGTGTTGCCGGACTCGAACTGCCAATGGGTCTCCTTGTAAAATTCAACTATAGCGATCGCCCTACATGGCTCGCATCTCCCAGATCACCTGGCGATAGGGTTGGATCAACTTCCATTCATTGGCATAGCGATGAATCGGCTTACCTGCCAAATTGGATTCGGGGAACTTTACAGATTTAGGAACTGGCTCAAAGACAGTCACCCCTTCCAACTGGTGCTTCAGGGTTTTCAATACCTCCTGCGTGATCAGCGTATTGGTTTCTGCCATTGTCGGCAACACCCCCAACACCTTCAGCTTAGGATTCAGCTCCCCCTTGATCTGATTCACCGTTTTCATCAACCCCTCGACCCCTTTGAGGGCAAAGACTTGACATTGCACTGGAATCAACAGGGCATTGGCGGCACAGAGGGCATTGGCTGTCAGCACCCCCATGCTGGGGGGACAGTCGATCAAAATGTAGTCAAAGGTGCGGCGCAGGGGTTTGAGCTTTTCTTTGAGAATAAAACAGCGATCGGGCTGGGTCAGTAACTTGTTTTCGGCTTGTGCCAGGGTGGCGGTGGCGGGTAGCAAACTTAGGTCAAATGGCGTGGGGACGATCGCCTCTTTCGCTGTAGTCTCGCTGGTTAGGACTTCATAGATCGTTGGTTGGGACTCGGCTAGCTCAATCCCCAACCCGGTGGTAAGATTGCCCTGGGGATCGAGATCAATCACCAGACAGGAGCCTTCCTCTGCCAACAACCCACCAAGGGCGAGGGTAGATGTGGTCTTGGCGACACCGCCTTTTTGGTTTGCGATCGCAGTAATCATCACTCTGGGCTTGCCTCGGCATGATCGTTACAGCCTGTGAAGCCGATTGTATCTGAATGTGCGGATAATTGTTGCTGATTTTTACAGGATTTAGAGGGTTTAGAATTAAAACCCAACCAATTTTCTGACGGTCGTGGCACTGCCGCCCCCTTACTGGGGATGTTCCTACAAAATCGTCGCCATCCTGGGATAATCAAAAGGCATTTGGCGATCGAGGGCAACAGGCATAGGAGAGAGGCATGGACTACCGGGAAGCAGGGGTAGATGTGGAAGCGGGGCGGGATTTTGTGCGACAGATTCGCCAGATGGTTGCCAGTACCCATCGTTCAGAGGTGTTGGGGGGGGATTGGAGGATTTAGCGGATTTTTCCAGCTTCCCAGTGGGTATCGGGAGCCAGTGTTGGTGTCAGGAACCGATGGGGTGGGGACAAAGTTGAAATTGGCACACCAGAGCGATCGCCACGATACGGTGGGGATTGATTTGGTTGCCATGTGCGTCAATGATGTCTTGACATCGGGAGCTGAGCCGCTATTCTTCCTAGATTACATTGCCACTAGCACGCTCGATCCAGCCCAATTAGCGCAGGTGGTGGCGGGAATTGCGGCGGGTTGTCGGCAATCGGGGTGTGCCCTTTTGGGGGGCGAAACCGCTGAAATGCCAGGGTTTTATCAACCCGGTGAATACGATCTGGCAGGGTTTTGTGTGGGCGTGGTCGAGAAAAGTCAGATCCTCGATGGTTCCCAGGTGCGGGTGGGAGATGTGGCGATCGGCTTAGCGAGCCAAGGCATTCATAGCAATGGCTTTAGCTTGGTGCGCCGGATTTTGGAGGTGACTGGGCAGACATTGAGCGATCGCCCCACCCCCTTCAACGGCAAGTCCCTGGCTGAAGAATTGCTGACCCCGACCCAGATCTATGTCCAACCCCTGCTGGCAGCCCGCAGAGCCGGGTTGGAGATCCACGGCATGGCACACATCACTGGCGGTGGATTGCCGGAAAACTTGCCCCGCTGTCTAGGACCAGATCAGTCCCTTCGCCTCACCCCCGATGCCTGGGTTGTGCCGCCGATTTTCACCTGGTTGGCGGACACGGGTGGTGTGGCGCGATCGGAAATGTTTAACACCTTCAACATGGGGATTGGGTTTGCCGTGCTTGTGCCACCAACCCAAGTTGAGTTGACTCTGCAATGGTTTGAGTCTCAGGAAATTAGAGCATGGGCGATCGGAGAAGTCGTCCCCGGATCGGCAGAATTAATCTTTGAAGACTGAAGCAACCGCAGCGACCCTGCCAATAGTCTAATCCCGCGACAAACCCAACTGTTTTTGCACGTCCCGCAGGGTCTTTTGCATCTCCGGCAAGCGATTCCATGCCGCTGCTACCCGTAGAAATTGCTTAAACGGAATTGCCGGACTGCCCAGAACGATCGCCCCGGCAGCAATGTCACTGTGAATGCCACACTGAGCGCCTGCCTGCACCCCATCGCCAATGTTGACCTGATTGGCAATGCCCACCTGCCCACCCAGGATGACTCGATCGCCCACGTTGACACCACCCGCCATGCCTACTTGAGCTGCCATGGCGCAGGCTTCGCCAATTTGACAACTATGGGCAATGTGGACCAGGTTATCGAGTTTGGTGTAGCGTCCAATCCGAGTTTCCCCCACTGCCGGGCGATCGACGGTGGAGTTGCAGCCAATTTCCACCCCCTCTTCCAGCACCGTCCGCCCCGACTGCTGCATTTTGAACCAACCCTCCGCCGTGGGGACAAAGCCAAAGCCCTCTGACCCGATCGCCGCACCACTATGAATCACACAATCGGAGCCAATCTGGGTACGCTCGTGAATCACACAGTTGGCATGTAGCGTGGTGCGATCGCCAATTTTCGCTTCTGGGTAAATCACCACATTGGGGTGAATCCGCACCCCGTCTCCCACGGTCACACTGGCTTGAATCACCACATGCGCTCCAATCGCCACATTGTTGCCAATCGTTGCGCTGGGGTCGATCACAGCGGTGGGGTGGATTTCTGGAGTCGGGACAAAGGGTTGATAGAAGAGGGCGATCGCCTCAGCAAAGGTCAATCGGGGATAGGGAGACGCCACCCAAGCCATGCCCCGTTCCGCCGCCCTTACCTGTAGCCCTTCGTTCCTGGGTAAAATCAGGGCGGTCGCCGCCGTAGTGTCGATTTGGCTAGCAAATTTGTCGCCCTCAATGTAGCTCAAGGTAGTTACCGTTGCCTCGTCGATCGCCGCCATCCCGGTTATCTCCGGATCAAGGGTAGGATGCTGATTGAGACTGCTCTGTTCAACGGTCGCCAATTTTGAGACCACGTCGCTAAATTTCATTGGCTTTGTCCCCGGATGGGTGAATCACAGGGATTATATAGCAAATAGCGATTAGCGGTGACGCTGTAGAAATACGACGCATTCTACGTGGGCAGTTTGGGGGAAAAAGTCTACGGGTTGAATTTTACTGAGTTGGTAGTGACCCGATGCGCACAACAGTTTCAAATCACGCGCAAGGGTGGCGGGGTTGCAACTGACGTAGACCAGTCGTTCCGGCTGAATGTGCAACAGGCTGTCAATCACCGCGCGATCGCAACCTTTGCGGGGTGGGTCGAGCAAGACCACATCCGGGTGGACTGTCAGGTTGGGTAATAAATTTTCCACCGTGCCCGTGTGGAAGGTGACATTGGTAATCTCGTTGAGGGCGGCGTTGAGTTGGGCTTGCTCGATCGCCTCCGGTTGGGATTCCAACGCGATCGCCTGCTGTACCTGTTTGGCTAATGGGAGGGTTAACGTCCCAACTCCACTGTAGGCGTCTACCAAGACTTCGGTTCCCTGCAAATTGAGTTCCTGTTGAATCACCTGCACCAACGCTTCTGCCTGCTCCGTGTGAATCTGAAAGAAAGTAGTGGCACCGATTTGAAACTGCAATCCGGCAAATTCTTCTCGCAGCACCGATCGCCCCACCACACAACGGGTTTCTGTGCCAAAAATAGCGTTGGTTTTTGGGGATTCAAGTTCAAACACACTCCCACTAGGTCGGGATAGCGATCGCACCACTCCTCCGCCTGCGCCGCCAGTTCTGGCAACTTCCCCTCCCGTGCCACCAAAATCAGCATCATCTCCCCGGTGCGGCGACCAATCCGCAATCCCAGATGGCGCAACTCCCCTTCGTGGCGCGTTTCATCATAAATGCTCCAACCCCGCTGCTGAATATCCTGCTTTACCTCTGCCAATAGTGGATTGAGCCGAGCATCCTGAATCGGACATTGGTTCAAGTTAATCAATTGGTGGCTGCCTTTTTGGTAGTAGCCTGCTTGCACCTGGGCAGTTGCCGATCGCCCCAAGGGATAGGTGGCTTTGTTGCGGTAGCTCAAGGGAAACTCTGCCGCCAAAATCGGTTCCGTTTGAACCTCCGCAAATCCCCCAATTTTCTGTAGATTCTGAACCACCAACTGTTGTTTTGCTTCCACCTGGTAGGCGTAGTTGACATGCTGCCACTGACACCCCCCACACTTATCCGCCACAATGCAGGCGGGTCGGACTCGATGGGGGGAGGACTTGAGCAATCGGTGAATGACGCCGTAGGCATAGGCGGGTTTGACATGGGTGAGTCTGGTGATCAGGCGATCGCCCACCACCGTATCGGGCACAAACACCACCCGCCCATCCACGCGCCCCACGCCCTCGCCATTGTGGTTCATATCGACGATCGAGAGTTCCACCCGCTCTCCCTGTCGCCACTGGATTGGAGAATCTTTTAGCGGTAAGTTGGGCATAAAAGTTCAACTATAAAGTTACGATTTGAGGCTTGTTGATTATAGCGATTCGCTGTTAGCAATTAGCGGCCAGCCCCCAAGCGCTGACTATTACCCCTCTTCCCTCTTCCCCCTTCCCTCTTCCGCCTTCATCCTTTCGTTTCTCTTCTCTTCCCTTCCCTTCCGTCCCCAACACTCGATACAATACAAGCGATAGAATCATCGCTCTGAAATCCTTCCTTAACCATGAGTGTAGTTAGCCAAGTCATTCTCAACGCCGACGATGAACTCCGCTACCCCAGTATCGGAGAGTTGCAAAGCATTAGTCAGTTCTTTAAGACTGGAGAGCAGCGCCTGCGGATTGTGGGAACGCTCTCCGAGAACGAGAAAAAAATTGTCCAGGAAGCCAGCAAACAACTGTGGAAGAAGCGCCCCGACTTCATCGCGCCCGGTGGCAATGCCTATGGCGATCGCCAGCGTGCCCTCTGCCTGCGCGACTACGGTTGGTATCTGCGGCTGGTTACTTACGGCGTGTTGGCAGGTGACAAGGAGCCGATTGAAAGTATCGGTATCATTGGTGCTCGCGAAATGTACAACGCGCTGGGTGTCCCCGTTCCTGGAATGGCGGAGGCGATCCGTTGTCTCAAGCAGGCGTCGTTGTCTCTATTGAGTGATGAAGATGCCAGCGAAGCAGCGCCCTATTTCGATTTCATTATTCAGGCGATGTCGTAGCGATTAGCAATTAGCAATTAGCTAACAGCCAAAACCCAAAGCTCAACTTTTTGCACCCATTCCCTACTATTTCTGGAATCTCTTGCCATACTAAGAGTCAATCTGGTGATAGTAGGGAATCTTGTATGCGCTTGGGAAAGGTAGTCAAGTCAAACTCCCATTGTGATTATGTGGTGCAGTTGGATGGGGAACGGGATGTCGATCGCCCACCTCAGTCTGGCGATTATAGCTTCGGTAGTTTCGTCAAGCTAGAGGAACCGAATGGGCGGCATTGGGCAATCGGAGTGATTCACAATTCCTTGCTTGACAATCCCATGTTTGCCAACAATGGACCTCGCCTCTCCAGCGAACCTGACCCCCTGTTCACCCCCGATCTAATCAGCGAAACCCGGACGTTGCTGAGCGTGGTGCTGATTGGGACACTGGAGACGCAGGATGAAATCACCTACGGAGTTCATGGCATTCCCAGAATCGTTGTTCCCGTCAATACCCAAGTTTCCCGCATGAGTGCGGAGGAAATTTACCAATTTCATCTGAGTAAAGCGCAACAGCCTCAGTTTTGTTACTACAGCCATCTGCTCAAATGTGGTGGCAGCTTTGCCTCTCAGCTCACCCAGCAAGTGCTCGATGAATTAATCGAAAGCACCGTCTTTCCCCCAGCCGAACAACGCGCCCTCGAAATTCTTCGCAAGGAACTCTCCTGGAAGAACACAATGGCAGCCATGCGTTAACCGCTATTGTCAAATAAAAAGCCGACAGTCTCCGGATAGAACCTGTCGGCAAGTCGTGTGTTCCCTGTTGATGACTCGGCTAGAGTTGAGTCTCCTTCAGTATGTTGGAAGGCAGGGTAATAAAATACGATCGGGATCAATTGTTAGAGTGATTCTTCTCAGGTTTCTATGTGACTCATATCACTTACTAGCTTCGATTAATCAACCGTCCCCTCAATGGGTTACCAAGGTGGCGTCTCATGCCATCGATCCAATGCCACAATACGAGCAGAACCAATTAAACCAATACAGAGACTATGAAGGACAAAGACTATTCCTGGAAGGGCAGCCCCAACGCGGGGCGAGTGTTATTGATCTTGGCAGTGGTGAGTGCGATCGCCCTCGTTGCCGCTGGGTTCAATTCATAACTCAAAAGCAGTATTCCCTATTCTTTTAGACCAGGGAACAGGGGCGCAAGTTCCTGCTCATACTTTGCTAGGTACTGCCGAAACGACGTTCCCCCTGTGCCCATATCTGCGCCTACTCGCCGCAACTGTTGAACGGCGAGACCTAAGTGTGCCCGATGAAACCGAGTTTGAATTTCATCAAAGCTCTGGAACTGGCGTAGCAAGGGCGCGGCGTGGGGATGTTGACGGAGAACGTTAATTTGCTCCGTTCTAGAACCTCCAGTTGCCCGACTAATCAAACATTCATAGTAATGGGCAAGACTGTGGTGACGATGCTGTTCTAGCCAAGTAACAATGTCGGCTCCATAACGGCGATCGAATTCTGTTTCCGCCACATGGGGTGTTCCCGTGGCGTCCTTAGTCCCACCCTGCCAGTAGTTGGCAACGCCGCTCATGATCTCTAAATGGCGAAACTGCACCGATTGGAAGCCGCTGGTGGGACCAATGGTGGTGCGGAATTCGGCAAAGGCTCGCATGCCTCCCAGGATGGGCATGGTAGTCACTGTGACGTTGTACAGTTGCAAGACCCGTTCTAGGAAATAGCAAGCTTCCTGGCTATCCCCCAGAATTGGGTCGCAGGAGTCGGTGAGGGCAAGGGCGATCGCCTCCAAGCTGCGCTGTAGATCCAACACCATCTGGTGAAACGCCAGCTCACAAATTTGATGCACCGCAATGAACAAGTCCTCATCCTTGGAGGCAGTCAGGGGTTGTTTTGCATTGCAACATGCCTCCAGACTGTGGTAGCTCCAATATGTGATTTG